>JBNKZD010000269.1:0-7496 GCA_050301235.1 Chitinispirillaceae bacterium
ACCCATACCAAAATCATTTGGTTTTATAGGAATGTATTATCAAAATGCAGACTCACTTAAATATAATTCTTTCTCTGATTTACTTAATACACAGAATGCCGAAGTTGATTCTTCAGAGTTCTTCGACCTATACAATAAAATGCAAAATGCAGATATTAGCGAGATTAGAAGAATGAAAGACTGCGATAATTTATCGGAATATCTTTTTCATTCTTCTGGTATGGCAGGTGAAAGAGGATTAGTTCAAATATCTGAAGAATGCGTTCATGAAAATTCTAATGATTCAATTATAGTTGAAGAAATATTAAATGAAAACTTTTCATATATTCACAGGAATGGGTGGCAACCTTTCTAGATTGCAGCAGGAATTGAGAGGCGGGGGTGGAAGAAGAAAAACGGAAAACAACTTCGCACAACAGCTCGAATTTCTAATAGTCAAGGCCCTACTAAAAATTCGAGCCACACGTTGTTTGCAATGGTTTGCACCAGAAACAATGCGCGCTTTTTTATTATGAATTGCTGTATTCTCTTTATTTTGATTTAAGGATAACTAATGATTAAGGAATATGCATTAAAAAAAATAATCGATTTAGCAATAACATCATTCAATAAAATGTTATTTGAATCTAAAAGTAAACTCCTTACTCACGCAACTGATATACATGATAAGTTATCTTTGCATCAAAAATTTGTTAAAAACTGGTCTACTGAAATTGCTTTTAGGGATCTAAAAAGTCCTAAAGTAACTAATAAGGTATATGTTGAATTAGATTTGTTTTTATATCCTCGTAGAATTAGGATTGATTCTAGAGAAAGAATTAAATCAATAAGTTTAAGTACAGCAATTTCTAAAGCTGAAAAACATATAATTTTACTTGGCCAACCGGGGGCTGGTAAAACAACATCAATGAAATATCTTTGCCATAGAATTCTTCATGATGAGTCTTTCTGCAGTGAAACAATTAATTTTCCGTTGGTAATAAGGCTACGAGAGTTTAATCAGAGAAGAAGTAAAAAGTCTGATCCGAATAAATCTAATGAAGAAAATACCTTAATAATAGATAAGCTCCTTCAATTATTGGGAATAGATATAGAAATTTCAGATAATATGCAACTTCAAAAAGGACAAACAAAAACTATTGCACTTAAAGAAAACTTGCTGATTGAAGCATTAGAAAAATTTCGTCCACTTGTTATTTTAGATGGTTTTGATGAGTTGACATATGTTACTCACAAAGATCAAGTGTTAGAGGAAATAAAGTTTTTATGTAGCCATGTTGAAAATGCACTAATAATCGTTACATCTCGTACAAGTGACTTTATTTTTAATGTTGATGGAGCAATGCCATATGAGATTTGTGCTTTAAATGATAAGCAAATATTCAATTTTTCTTTACGTTGGCTTGGCAATAAAAAATCGGCGTTAAACTTTTTAAAACAAATGAAGGATTCTCCTTTCAATGATACGATGATAAGGCCATTGACGATTGCACATTTATGTGCAATATATGAAAGAATAGGTAAAATTCCCGATAAACCAAAAACTGTTTATAAAAAAATTGTAAATTTGCTCTTAGAAGAATGGGATGAGCAAAGATCTATTCAAAGAGCCTCTAAATACGCAAATTTCGAGATTGATAGAAAGTTTGAATTTCTTTCTAACCTTGCATTTGAAATGACCGTTACACTTCGTAAGTCTGTTTTTCAAGAAGACGATTTACAGAGAATTTATGAAAAAATTTGTAGAGATTTTGATTTATTAAAAAATGAATCTTCACAAGTCGTTTCAGAAATTGAGACGCATACCGGATTATTCGTCCAATCAGGATACAAACAATACGAATTTGCGCATAAATCTATACAAGAATATTTAACTGCCGAATTTATAGTAAAATTGCCAAATATACCAACAAATACTGAAGTTTTACTTCGTTTACCAAATGAGTTAGCAATTGCAATCACTATTTCTTCTCGTCCAAGTCAATATTTAACTGAACTGGTTTTAAACAGATTCACTAAGGCTAAGCGATCTTTTAATTTTATTAAAGCATTTGTTAATAGATTATTACTCGAAAAACCAGACTTCAATATAAATGATGAAGTTGCTTTAGCAGTTTTGCAACTTTATTCAATTTATACAGAGTCCCAACTTTATGATCAAGAACAGCTTAGTCTGTTTATATTCGATCCTCTTCGTCCTGAATTTAAAAAGTTCGTAGAAATGGTTTTAAATAAGAGTAATAAGTCTCTAGTATCAATTAATTACCAATTTTCAGAATCGATAGCAACAGCTGATGGTCGAAAAATATTTAAATTAATTAAAAAGCAGAATGCATCTTCAGAATATCCGAGAGAAATATATGCTGACAAAAACTTTTTTGAATTTGAAAATAAAGAGAAATAAAAAACACCAATGAAGCGCGCAGAAATGCAAATACTGGTGCCAAACCACAGACAAACAACAGCGAATGCATGCTTCGGCTTTCTGCCTTCGGGCTTCGCCACATTGCTTCCGCAAAGCTCCAGCAAACGTCATGTATCCGCAACCCGTTGCGGCCACTGGCCACTTGTTAATAAATAGGATAGGTACATGGACGTACCTTGACTATCCGGTGTTCCACCACCACGAGCTCACTCCCGACTGTATCGGGACTTGATTATTATAGTTTTTGGGGTACCAGGGACCCATTTGACAAGCTCAGGGCAGGTGTGCGTGCTGTGATCCTGTTGCAGCGGGTGCATTCAAAGGCCAGGGAAGGCCGAAGAAGATGCTGCTTGCTACAAGCTGGACCCGAAGGGCGCGAAGCTGGATGCGTAGCGTCAACCGATCCGGAAACTGCACCGAAGTCCGTAAGGACGGGGAAAGAACCGTGAGGCGATTTCCCTGGAGATTAGTTCCATAGTTGGGTGAGGTGTCCGCTCTGTGTGTTCCCGCGTACGGGATCAATGTTAGTGAATGCGGTTAACTGTCGTAAGGTACAAATGCCAGAACAAATAAGGTGCGTTATTTGCAATAATACCCATGCCTTACAGGCTGGGCGATTCTTTTTCTTCAGAGAAACATAGGGAGTATTTATGTATTGCGATCACATGAATTGGGGCTGGGGAGGCGGATTTATGATGATTTTGTGGATAATTCTACTGGCTGTATTGATATACTGGATTGTACGGGCCGCTCAGAGAGGTAATAATCAGCTTCCTCAACCCGAATCAGCCATAGATATTTTGAAAAAACGGTATGCACGGGGAGAAATATCGAAGGAAGAATTTCAGGAGCGAAAGAAAGATCTGCTATAAACTTCGCCGCCTCCCATACTGCATAGTTTTAATACAATACCGTTTTATTATAGTGCGCCATTTAGTATCTTACACAATTCAGGTGCGACAGATACTGTCGATAAAAGGAAAGACGGTGGGAATCCGTCACATACCAGCCGTTGCTGTAATCGGGGACCAACGCTGCAAAATACCACTGTTCTGTATATCGGGATGGGAAGGTGCAGCCAGTAGAGTGATCCGTAAGTCAGAAAGCCTGCCTGAGTACATTTCAAATTTATATAGTGCAGGTTCCCTGCTGGATGTACCTGTGTTCATACAACAACCTGATCGGTTGGTGCATGGATACATCTGTGGTACATCTTGAATTACCCATTCGAGACTCCTCCGGTTTATTTATTAGCATCCAGACGATCAAAAGCCTAGGAGGAACTCATGGCCGCACTCAATATCAGTGGTTTCGGTAAACTCATCACTCGTCTTATTAACAAAGAGAATATCTCTCGTGAGGAATCGTATACTGCATTCTCGATAATTCTCAATAATCAGACCTCGGAACTTCAGCAGGGGGCGCTTCTGGCTGCACTTACTGCAAAAGGAGAAACCAGAGATGAAATTGCAGGATGCTGGGAAGCGATCTATAATCATGACACGGTAAAAGTATCCCCGGATGTACCTGGCCCAATAGTTGAAAACAGCGGTACTGGAATGGATACATTTAAAACATTTAATATCAGTACTGCGGCTTCGATAATTGCAGCATGCAATGGAGTATTCATGGCCAGGCATGGAGCGAGGGCTTTGACAAGCGTCTGCGGTACGGTTGATCTGGCCGAATATCTGGGTGTAGATGTAGAATGTGATCCAATTATTGCGTCAAGAAGCCTCGAGCAATGCGGACTTGCGCTTTTCAACGGTATGAGTTCCAGAATACATCCATGTGCACTTGGAAGAATTCTTTCTCAAATTGCTTTTGGTTCAGCCCTCAATATTGCTGCATCACTGGCAAGCCCTGTCAAAGCAGATATCGGTGTCAGAGGCGTTTACTCAAAAGCAATGATTCGTCCCGCTATTGAAACTATGAAAGCGACAGGGTATAAAAAAGCAATTGTTTTTCATGGTGCTATCGATTCAATGGACAAAGGAATAGATGAAGCATCAGTATGCGGAGAAACATTGTGTGCAGAGCTGAAAAACGATGGTGAAATTATCGAATACTCTTTTTGCCCGGAAGATGTCGGATTAACAAAACATTCACCATTGCAGCTTTCACCCCACAAAGATATAGAAATCGAAAGTCGTGATTTTATTGCAATACTTGACAATAAAAGCTCCCGGGCGCGAATTGACGCTGCAGCACTTAATGCCGGTATGATATTTTACGCTACAGGCGATTCGATGACTATCAGTGAGGGGGTTGGGATGGCGAAAGAGATTATCAGCTCCGGAAGAGCTGTCACGAAGCTTGCTGAATGGGTACAAGCACAAAACACAAAGCCTGAAGAAGGCTTATCAAAACTCAACAGAGTGAAAGCGGGCTGACTATGGAACTTCTTTGTCTGAAGAGTACTGATGGATATTTACGTATAACTGGCAGTACCTTTTCCCTTGTAACCTTAAAAGAGGCTACGGTTTTCAAGGTTTCGGAGGTCGATCTTGTCAAAAAATATTTCGATTCATACAAACACGACCTGGACCACCTCATCATTGTTAAACTGATGATTTCAGAAGAGGAGTATAAAGTATGAAAATTCAGCTGACAGGTATCAGAACTCTTGCGCACTCTTCTGATCCACCGGTATATCTCACTTCTCCCGATGATTTAGTAACATTAAGTGTTACGCATTGCGGGATTTGTAAATCAGATGCAAAAATGTGGGCTCAGGGTCATCGTGATCTGTGTTTACCGAGGGTGCCGGGGCATGAAATTGTTGGGCAGAAAGATAATAAACGTTATGTAGTCTGGCCGGGTATCATCTGCGGAAACTGTCAATATTGCAGATCTGAAAATGAGAACCGTTGCGATTCAATAAAAATTCTGGGATTTCATGTCGATGGAGGTTTCTGCGATACGGTCAGTGTTCCATGGGCTAACTGTATTCCCGTGCCTGAACATGTTGATTCAACTATTGCAGTTTTCAGTGAACCTGCAGGTTGTATAGTAAATGCATTTCGTAAAATGCGGCTACAACCGGGAGAACGTCTTCTTATTTACGGAGCGGGCACCATAGGTTTGCTGACAGCACTACTTTCCAAACTTTACCTTGCAGAACCTGTCATCATCGAAAAGAATGAATCGAAAATACACAAAGCCGAATACATTTCCGGTAAATATGGCATCAGAATTATCAAAGGAACAACTGAGAGTCACTTCGATGCGATATTTAGTGCCTGTTCTGATCCAACCGCATTGTTATCCTCTCTCCCAAAAGCTGCAAAAGGGGCACGTATTGCGTTTTTCAGTGGATTAGAAAAAAACATTCAGCTCGAATCCAACCTTTTGAATCTTGTACACTATAAGGAACTTTCCTTAATAGGTACATATGGTTTGACCAGAAATGACATGAAAACCGGGCTTGAGTTGATAGCAAAAATTCCTGAAGCCGTCAGCATGCTTATCGAAAACTTTGTAGCAGTATCAGATTTAAACTCGATATTTCCTCAAATTCTCGAAGGACAAAAATATAAATACATACTTTCTTTTAAGGAACAAAAGCAAATGAACAACGAAACAAACCAAATCCCGACGATGGAAAACAGTAAAGATATTTCAACCTCTCAATCAACTACATTTTTCGATATCGCAGCACCATCGGACACACTCAGGGCTCTGGCTCAGCAAAAAATTGACAATAAAACAAAGCCACTGGGATCTCTTGGAACACTTGAATATCTTGCTGTAAAGATGTGCTGCATCCAGAACACCCTTTCACCTGAAATTGATCGTAAAGTAATGTTTGTCTTTGCCGCTGACCATGGGATCGCAGAAGAGGGAGTTTCCGCATTTCCTCAGGAAGTCACTCGCCAGATGGTCCAGAATTTTCTTAACGGTGGAGCGGCAATCAATGTCCTGAGCCGTCATGGCGGCTTTGACCTATCGGTAGTCGACATCGGTGTAAAGGGACCAATTATTGATCACCCCAATCTGATCACAAAAAGAATCGCTGATGGAACCAGGAATTTCGCGGTGGAACCAGCAATGTCACTGGCCCAGGTTGAAGCTGCACTCAATGCCGGAGCAGAGATATTTAACGAACATTATTCCCGTGGAAAAATTGGCATTCTGGGACTTGGTGAAATGGGGATTGCAAATACATCTGCAGCAACTGCCATTATCAGCACGATCACCGGAGTTCCGGTTGCACAGTGCACAGGAAGAGGAACTGGTGTTGACGATCAGGGATTGAAACACAAGATAGATGTACTCGAAAAAGTGTTGTCATTCCATAAACCGGATCCCAAAAATGCTTTAGACATATTAAGCAAAATCGGTGGGTTTGAAATTGCCGGAATCGCAGGTGCTGCACTTGCAGCTGCATCGAAACGGTGCGCAGTTGTTCTTGACGGACTTATCTGCACTGCTGCTGGTCTTATTGCATATACTATTAATCCACAAATAGCCGATTATTTCATCGCGGGGCACAAATCGGTTGAAATCGGCCACATTTCCGCGCTCAGGTATATGAGTTTGACACCGGTTCTCGATCTTGGAATGCGTCTTGGTGAGGGGACTGGTGCCGCGCTGACTGTCAATCTGATCGAGGCTGCATGCCATATTGTGAACGAAATGGCATCATTTGAAGATGCAGGGGTTTCGGGGAAAATGTAAGTTGTGCAGTGTTATAGCTGCACACATTGCAGCTGATATTCTCGTAGCTAGTTCTGGCTGCATTATTGTTGATGCTTATTTATTATCCCTCCGGGGTGGCGCAAAAATTCAGTTTCCTGTTTTCTCCATAATTACAGTAACGGCAGTGGTCGCTCTCATACTGATCGTATAACAGCATTCATGTCGTTGAGCACGGTAATTGTTGCGGTTCAAATAAATAATAAGGAGCTGTTTTATGGGATGGGACCATATGGGCTGGGGGTGGGGAGGTGGCTTTATGATGATATTCTGGGTCATTCTCATCGTGGCGATCATCTACTGGATTGTGCGTGCCGCTAACCATAATGGTAATCAGCCATCATCAGCACCAGAATCGGCGCTGGAAATATTG
>JBNKZD010000270.1:0-34909 GCA_050301235.1 Chitinispirillaceae bacterium
TTTTCCTGAAAACAATTATCGAGGGATTCAAACTTGCGATGAATTTGCAGCTATTTGGGACTTTTTAGTGAGTTCTGAACATATAAAATCCATAGCCAGACAGTTTAATTTTTGAAAACGAACCATTGGCACTGGCTGCAGTATCCTGCGCAAATAGTCCAGATGAAAGCAATCCTGCAAACAGTAAAACGAAAGGTAATTTCACCTGCAACCTTCTGTACTGCTGAATGATAATCCTTGTATTAGTAAGCTTTTTTATATGAGGATCAGAATTTTATGCAACTTGTATATAAATATATATATGGGCAGGGGAGTCAAGGAGATTCACCAGGTCATTAAAAACCTGGTGATTGAAAAAAAAAATTCAATTACAGATTATAGCGCAACTGGATATTCCAATGCCAGTCTTTCGGTCTTTTCATTGTCTGTTCAAAGTTACCATTCTGTAAGTTACTTAACGTATAAATTGTGTGGTCATTACCAAAAATGCCCCTGACTTCAAATTTTCCAACAGATTTTTTCATGTATAAAGACCACTTAAAATTATCCTTATTGATATAATTATCCCACTGATTTAAAGATACTGGTTGCCTTGCATCAGTACTTTCGGTACCAAATTTACCAAACCAGTCATTAGCATAAGGGCTGTAAAACCATTCGAGCTCCAATGCTAAGACATCAAAAATTTTCCAGGTAGGAAAGCTTAAGCCAACCATAAAGGGCATGCGGTGTAAGAGTGAATTTTCAGGAAATACAAGATCTCTCAACTCTGCTGAATCCGGATCCGAAGTTCTGAGAGAAGCGAAGTTACTGGTATCAACTTCCAGTGAATCTTTCAACCCAAGGAAGCCAAGTTCGGCATAAATTTTAAACTGATCTTTTCCTAAGAAATCCATGCCGCCGAAGAGCGGTTTCGGGTCGAAAATCGCTCGCAAGTCAATCTTGGTTCCCTTCCACTTTGCGCCCAGTGAATCCGGCATAAGCCCACAGTTTGCCTGTAAAGCATGGTGTAATGCGACTGCTCCACCGATATCAATTACTTCGGTGGGTTTATAATAGAGGCCGAATGCAGGAGTAAAATCGAAGAATGGAACATAGTTAAATTCAGAAGCGAGAATTGCTTCAAATTTGATTTTATTTTCAAGAAAACCTACTTCTGCAATACCACCTAAAACATCAGCCCAAGGGTAGTCAACTTTGTTTTGAACCGAAACAGGATGAATTGTGCTTCTGAAGAGATAGTTTCCTAATGTTTTAACCTCTGGATTAATTGTGTACGGAAGCATACCTGTTTTTATTTTGAGAGAACTGATAACAGGATTATCAAAATCCCAATGCATGATACCTGCCGCTTCAGCAAGGTATGCCTTATAGGTTCTGAAATATGAAGCTTTATTCATTGCATTGGAACCTTTTAGCGGAAAGGAAACATAAAATTCGAGGCCTAACTTTGCGGTAAACCAATCTGTAGCATTTGATTCCAGATTGAGGTGGAGTAAACTGACATTATTCCACAAATGCTGGAAGCTCGTAGTCGGACCTTCCCATTCGTCACCATATATGCCGCTTACGATCTGGCCGAACATGTAGTAGCCAAATCCGGACAGTTTTATTTTAGGATCTGTACCTTTGCTTTCATTTTCGGCAGTTTCCTGTGCGAATAGATTAAATGCAAGCAATCCTGCAAGAAGAAATCCATAAACCCTTTTCATTTAATTAACTCCTTATTAAAAAAGGTTATCACCTGAGGTTTGAAGGTGATAACCTTTATGAAAAATAATTACTTGATGTATACCATTTTTGAGATCGAACCACTGCTGCAAGTAAGCCTTAAGATTGCAAAGTTTGTGGATACTTTGGCACCATTTATTGTGGTTCCATTCCACAAAATGTTGTTTACACCCGCTGGAACGGAGACGTTTGCTATTGTTCCAATTTGTGCACCATTCGCCTGGAACAGGTCAAGTTTGATATCTCCTGCCACTGGGACTGAGAATGTGATTTTACTACCATGTGCAATTTGACCACTGGTGAGTGATAGAGGGATACTTGCGCGTCTGATTTTATAGTGTACAGGAAGATCCTCTGCTGGTACTGCGCCATTATATACTTTTATACGCAATCCACCATTGCTGATCTTAAGTGGTGAAGCAAGTGTAATACGGATGTTTTTTTCCAGGGCGGAACCTTCAAGTTTTATTGTTGCCCCCTCAACGATTGCATTGCTATTATCCCTGATAAGAATTCCAGGATCCTGGACTGTTGTATTATTTTTCAAAACAATTTCTTTGACTGTTACAACAGAGTCGAAGGTTAGATGAATAGACTGTACCCGATCTCCGGCACTGGTGGAAACTTTCTCTTCAGTATAGTTAAGCGTTCCCCAGCCGTTTGGATTAATAACAGGTACATTTTCAAGCTTACCATTCATCGATGTAGGTATTACAGGTCTGATCCAGACACGATTATTTGCATTATCGACAAGCATTCCAGAAAACTGCAGGAGTGAACGCCAGACAGTAGGTGCTGTACCGTAGCTCTGGTATTCGGAATTAACACTCCAGAGGTCTTGCCAGTAAGCAAAGGCCGGTTTTTCTGCGTGATAAAATTCATAATCCCATTTGTGAACATCAAGTGCTTTGTCTGGTTGCCCAATTGCGGTAAGTGCACCACCAAAATGGTCAAACTGGTAGAAATGCCATAGTCCAAGTCTGGATTTACCTGTAAGAATACTGTATTTGTTCCAGAGGTTCAGGCATCCTTTCACAATGTATTGCGAGTCGACATTTGCCGGAAAACCGAAATATCGGGCCCAGCTGTAACCAGCAACATCACCTTCTGGATGGTTATCGTTACCAGCGTTTCCAAAATTGGAAAGACTTGCATAGGTAGTAGCAAATTCTGCACGGGCTTTTGTGTACCTGTCTGAATATTTTGCAACAGCCTCATCATCACCGAGCCATTTTCCCATTTCTGCAATTGCATACCAGGCGGTTAATGAAACTGCACTTGGATAGGTCCAGTTCTGTGCGGCTTCAGAATCGTACGTACTCATACTTCTTCTCGGTATGGTTTGTCCTGGCGAACAGAAACGAATTATGCGATCTCCAGAGTTCTTAATATATGGCCAGTATTTCTTAAGTGAATCTTTGTCACCTGTGGCCAGCATAAGTTCATAGCCCTTGAAAATGAACATACAATTCAGATCCATCCAGTCAGTTGTATTTGGTTGAAAAGAGTAATCAGCATGAGTTGAATTCTCCCATGGGTAGAGGAACCGGTTAACATCAGAATTGTTATATGACCAGGTACTCAAACTGGTTGTACCATTAAAATCGTGGTGAACCTGCCCTAATAAATCTCCTTCAGACTCTTTATGTGATGAACGAGCCCAGAATTGAAGTTCTCGCCACTGGTTTTGTGGCCAGTTAAAAGCATAAAATACTGCTGCGTGCTCATTCTGATCTATTGTACCTATGATCGCATACTGTCCTTCCCAGTATCCGCTTCGTCCATCTTTTGCTGCTACTGAATTATGGATAAGAGGGTATAAGTTATTAAGGAGACGTTCTTTATACCATTCAGGGAAGTTAGATGCCATGGTTCTTTTAACAATACCTGTGGCGCCAGAACGAATTATTTCGTAGTTTTCCATTCCATAGGTTGCAACCTCTTTTGCACCATCAGGATAATAATTATGATAAAAGTGATCTTCCTCGCCCGGTTTCAGGTTGTTTGCCGGTGTGAGTACCCAACGACTCCACCAGGATATCACAAATCTGAAACGAGTAGAGCCTCCTGCCGGGATAACACATTTTGCAGCAACAAGATTTCCTTCACCTTCGGTCAGAGTACCATTTGTGGTGAATGAACCCTTTGCACCGGATGAAAATGTTGCAGAACCGTCATCACATCCAGCCATCATGTATCCGGATCCTTTGGTTTTATCACCATCCCATGAAATTGCTTTGGTACCATCTGATTTTCCTTGATCCGCTCCTCCAAGAAGATTTTTTCCTGCTGCTGTCACATTGGAGAATTCCAGAGCAACTGCAACCTCGCAACTTGTAGAATTAGAATTTTTAGCATACACATCAAAAAAGGCCATTGGAGAATGAACCATCTTATCGTATGCCAACCCTGAAACGATTGGTCCAAATGATGTGTCGATAAAGGTTACACCACCAACCGCAGGAAACTTGGCTGAATAGACCGGGAGCACTCCTTGTTCATCATTTGTTGTCGCATTTTCCTGCTTGGAAACTGTTTCACCATTTTTTACATAAAAATGTAAACCGCATGATTTCGATTGGTGATTAGCAAACTCACTCTCATTCAGTGATGCGGCTGGCATTACCTTTGTAACAGCTGCGATTTTTCCAGTTCTTGCGTTAAATATCACGTAACCTGTACCAATACCTCCAAGTGGCGCTCCCATAGTACCAGTAAGAGCCCAAATATCCGTTGAGCAAAAAAATGCTACAATAATTAGCATTCTGAATAATTGAAGAACCATGTCTCCTCCCTTTTTTTGTTTATTGTTATTTTTATTCATTTTAAGCGTTGAAATTAAGTTTTAGCGTTGAATCATATAAATTTGAACTGTCACTATTTGTAGCTCAAATTTACCAATATCGCTGAATAACGTAACAAGTTTATTTCTTTTGATATAATTAACCTGATAAGCAAACTATCTAAATATATCTACTTCTTCTTCGAACCGCTATAAATTATTTATTACTTATAGAAGTCTACATTGCTAAAATTTTTAAAATTCCGGTATCTCTTCAAATAAAAATTGCTATGCTTTGTAAGATATGAAATCTAATCAAACCAGACAATATTTAATGATTTATCTGATTTTGATAGCGATATATTAATGTATCATCTAACCTTATATTACCGTTTGTTTTGCTGTACCGTGTAAATTTTTGCTGATAGTATGAATTCAAGATTACTTCACAAAAAAAAGGCCTGAAAAGTAAATGCTTCATTTCAGGCCTTAAATAATATTATGATTGTAAGCTCAATAACCAAGCTACGTACATCTGATCAAAGAGTTTGTGTTTGTTTATGTACAAGCTGAAGGATGCACTATGAAATTCCTTTCAGCTTATACTTATATATCAATACAAAAATCAGATATACAAATTGATCATCTGTTCATACAATTCCTGTTTACCGCTAATCTGAGCTGGCTCACCAAGTTTGATTGCGATTTCGCGCAGGTCTTCTAATTTTAATTCGCCTTTTTCATATTTAGCGCCATCTCCGCTATCAAAAGAAGCATAACGTTCAGCTCTCATTTTCTTATAATCAGATTCTTTCAACATTTTTTCTGCAATTAATAATGAACGGGCAAATACATCCATTCCTGCAATGTGAGCAATGAAGATGTCATCGAGATCGGTTGAATTTCTTCTGACTTTTGCATCAAAGTTAACACCGCCGACTCCAAATCCACCAGCTTCTGCGATTACTAACATTGTTTCAACCATTTCGTAAAGATTAATCGGGAATTGGTCTGTATCCCAGCCGTTCTGATAATCACCACGGTTAGCATCAATACTTCCGAACATGCCAGCATCAACTGCACACTGAATTTCATGCTGGAATGTGTGCTGAGCTAATGTTGCGTGGTTTACTTCGATGTTAAGTTTGAAATCTTTTTCCAAACCAAATTGACGTAAGAAACCAATTACTGTTTCTGTATCAAAATCGTATTGATGTTTGGATGGTTCCATTGGTTTTGGTTCAATCAGGAAATATCCTTTGAACCCTTGAGCGCGTGCATAATCGCGTGCAAGTGTTAAGAATTTTCCCATGTGTTCTTTTTCGCGTTTCATGTTTGTGTTTAATAAGGATTGGTACCCTTCACGACCACCCCAGAAAACGTAATTAGAACCGCCGAGTTCGATTGTTGCATCGAGAGCTCTTTTAACTTGTGTAGCAGCTTGTGCTAATACTGCAAAATTTGGATTTGTAGAAGCGCCATTCATGTAACGTGGATTTGAAAATACATTTGCAGTACCCCACAATAATTTTACGCCGCTGGCAGCTTGTTTTTCTTTTGCGTAATCAACAATTGCCTGCATTCTTTTATCAGATTCCTGAATTGAATCGCCTTCTTCAACAATATCAAAATCGTGGAAGCAGTAGAAAGGAATTCCAATTTTTGTGATGAATTCAAAAGCAGCATCCATCTTAGCTTTACCTCTTGCAATTGCATCGCTGCCATCTTTCCAGGGACGGGTAACTGAACCCGGACCAAATGGATCTCCGCCTTCGCCGCAGAATGTATGCCAGTAAGCTACAGCAAAGCGCATATATTCTTTCATCGTTTTTCCAAAAACAATTTTGCTTTCGTCATACCATTTGAAAGCAAGAGGATTTTTTGAATCTCTGCCTTCATATTTAATCTTACCAACACCTTTAAAGTATTCTTTGTTTCCAACTAAGTAATCCATCCTATAGCTCCTTTTATAATTGTAAAAATTGTATTTGTTCTCTTGATCTTCTTCTGGAATTATATATTCAGTTAAATATTCCTGTAGTGTTTTTTATTACCTGTTACTGTTTTGATTTTGCAATTTCAACCTGATGGTTACAAATCGCTTTCCAGTGTGAATATGCATCGTTGTATTGAGCAGAAAGTGCTTTATTCGGTTCAATATGCTTAACAACGGAAAGACTTGCGAATGCATCCCTCGGATCCTTATATATTCCGGCTCCTATACCTGCACCGCGCGCTGCACCTTGTGCACCATCTGTATTGTAAAGTTCAATCGTGTTACCTGCAACAGTTGCAAGTGCTTCAGAAAACAGGGCACTTCTGAACATATTGGCATTGCCGGCACGAATGATGCTGTTTTTAAGTCCCATTGATCTCATAATGTCGATGCCATTCATCAGTGCAAACACAATTCCTTCCTGCGCCGCCCTTAGAAGATGTGATCTGTTATGACGGGTAAGATCAAGGCCGTGGACTGATGCATTGACCAGAAGATTGCCAAGGGTTCTCTCCGCACCGTTTCCATACGGAAGAATCTGCAGACCTTCACTACCGACAGGTGCCATAGTTGCTTCTTTATCCATTGCAGCATACGAAATTGGATTCTCACTCCAGCTGCCAAGAAGTGTTTTTATCCAGCGGTTTAGAATTCCCGTGCCGTTAACACAAAGCAATATTCCAAGTCTTTGTGCATCTTTTGTACTGTTCACATGAAGAAATGTGTTAACTCGTCCGGCAACATCGTAGGATGTTTTGTCGGTTACTCCATATACAACACCTGAAGTACCTGCGGTTGCAGCAATTTCGCCAGGCTGAAGAACATTGAGAGATAAGGCATTATTGGGCTGATCACCAGCTCTGTAGGAAACCGGGATACCTTCTTTGAGTCCAAGCAGTGCTGCAGCACCCGATGAAAGTGTTCCCTGTACACCAAAAGTAGGAACTATTTCGGGGATGAGTTCAGGATTGATTTCATAATGATCAAGCAGGAAATCAGCAGCTTTACTTTCTTTGAAATTCCAGAGAATCCCTTCAGAAAGTCCCGATGCTGTAGTTGATGCAGTACCGGTGAGCATCAGTGCTACATAGTCGCCAGGAAGCATGAAATATTTAACTTTTGAATAAAGATCTTTCCGGTTTTCAATGACCCATTTAAGCTTTGAAGCAGTAAAATTTCCTGGTGGATTGAGAAGATTTTCCATGCATCTGCTTTCACCCAGTTCATTGAAAGCATTTCGTCCGATTTCCACCGCACGACTGTCACACCATATTATAGAATTATGAAGCGGTTGCAATACTTTATCCAGAATTACCAGGCCGTGCATCTGATAAGAAATACCAATTGCTTGAATATCATGCATATTAATTTTTGCAGAAGAACGCAGCTGCGAAGTGGCTGATTGAACATGGGTCCACCATGTATCGGGATGTTGTTCTGCCCACCCTGCCTGTGTGGCTATAATTTCAAGTTCTGTTGAATCCGGCGAAGTTGCGGATGCGATCATTCTCCCGGTTGCAACTTCTATAATTGCTGCCTTAACAGAAGAACTGCCGATATCATACCCCAGCAAGTATCCTTCGGTACCCATATTATAATACGCTCAACTTTCAGGTGCGAAAATGACACCATGGTTAAAGTGTGATTTCAATACTATTTATGCACTAAAAATATACAATAAAAATTTTTGTATACAGTTCTATGTATTAATATAATTTTGTATATAGATATAAATTTATATCAAAACAGGGAGTGATGATGGAAAAACAAAAACCGGGTATTAAACGGGCGTGTGATTTTATCATAAACACTGTTCGTCCGAAGTGTACAGATGGTGTTCTTCCTTCAATCAGGTTACTTGCAAAATCATCCGGCGTGTCTTTTGTGACCATGTGGAAAGCGGTAAGAACTTTGACAGAATCAGGTTTGATCTCAAACAGACCTGATGGTAACCGGTTTGTTTTTGACAGTAAGAAAGAGCAGATATATTTCACCAGTTTAAATGTTGCCGGTGAGGTGGGGGTAGAGGGAAATGATCTTTTTACCAGCGTTCAGCAGAATATTACCGATAAGCTTTACAAAGATATAGTCTCCGGGCGATTTACAGCAAATGATAAGTTGCCCTCATGTAAAGAAATGCAATTAATGTACGGCGTGTCTTTTTCGACACTTAAAAAATCATTATCAGTTCTTGTTGATGAGCAGATACTCGAGCATAAAAGTAATGGATATTATATTCCTCCGCTTACAGGCAGTACCGGGCATGCCCGGATTGTGGCAATCGGTTGCGGATGGGAAGATGGCAAAATCTGGGTTGACCATCAGGACAAAAATTATTTCCGGGCAATTGAATCAGAATGCATTCGTATGAATGTACAGCTGGATGTTGTTGTTCATTATCGGAACAATGGCCGGTTGCAATTTGTTCACAGCGCATCAGGTAAAGAGTATGATCTTGAGGAACGCTCTATTCTTGGGTACATTTTTATCGTTGCTAATCTTGACAGCGATCCGAACGAGGTTCTCGAACGGCTGGTAAGGTTAAAAAGAAGTGTTGCTGTTCTCGATGTCGTTGGGGGATGGAAGGTGCCCCAATCTGCACGAGGAAACCGATTTATCCAGTTATTTACAACGACAGCTTCCCAGCTGCCTGCAAAACGGGTTGCACAGTATCTTTTGAGTAAAGGTCATAAACGTGTTGGCTTTTTTTCCCCTTTTCATAAAGCATTATGGTCAGAACGTCGGTTGTCAACTATTGATGAGATGTTTTCAAGAGCTGGATTTTCGAATGGAGTTGTACCGTTTGTACATGAAAATTATGCCTATCAATGGGATTATTTGAATAAAAATGAACAATATGAAGATCTTAGATCGCTGATTGGGCAGTATAATCAATGGAAAAAGGAAGCCAGTGGGACTGTTTTTAAAAAATTCGGAACATCCGGTTACAATATCGTCAAGTATATTACTGAGTGGAACTGTGCCAGCAGCGAAATTTATGAGCATATGGAGCCTCTTTTTGCAAAAGCCCTGGAGGATCGGACGATGACAGCCTGGGTCATGGCAAATGATTTTACCGCAACGATGGGTATGGATTTCCTCAAAGAGAAGAATGTTAAAATACCACAGGAACTTTCGGTGATCTCATTCGACAACACTATTGATGCCATGGAGTATCAATTAACATCATACGATTTTAATAATTATGGGATTATCACGTTGATTTTACGATTTATTCTCGCCCCACATACCGTAAAAAAAGGACGCAAAGACGGGTGCATTGAAGTCGATGGTGCACTAGTTGTCCGGCGTTCAAGCTGAAGACCGGGCGGCCCGAGCCTGTTCGTATTCCAGCCGTTACCTATAACTAATATATAGTCAGGATTGCTTCATATTGCAAATGGAATGTAATTTGATTACTCATTTGTATTTGATTTTGATCTACCCAAAAATTTGAGCAGAGATTTATGACTACATTTCTTCTGATTCGCCACGGCGAATGTGATACATCAGGCGTCATTTCCGGACATACCCGGGGATTCCATCTTACAATCAACGGTAAAAATCAGGCTGAAATGATGGCAAAGCGTTTAAAGAATATTCCGATCGCTGCTCTTTACAGTAGTCCGATAGAACGAGCAATGGAAACTGCCGCATTTATCGAAAATCAAAAAGATATAACTATGGAAATCAGGAGTGAACTGATTGAAGTCAATTTCGGCGAATGGACAGGTATAAAAATGGCATCTCTTGCTGATAATCCACTTTGGAATAATTTTAATACTTTCAAGGGGGCATTTCGAATTCCAGGGGGTGAAATGATTGAAGAAATTGCATCCAGGATGTGTCGTTTTATTGAGGAGATTCGCAGGATGCATACTGGAATAATAGCAATTGTCAGTCATGGAGATCCGATTAAGACGGTTATTGCTCAATATACCGGTATTCCACTTGACTATATAATACGATTTGATATCCTGCCGGCATCGATATCGGTACTTCAAATCGATGATTATGGGGCTTGTCTTAACTGCCTTAATTCTACCGGAAAAATATCGTTGTGATCGTATACCATAATCGTCAAATTAATCAAGGTACTTGAAAAAATATGATAGAAACAACATTTCTTCTTATTCGGCATGGAAATATTGAAATGTCTGACCATATACCAGGCAGACTTCCGGGAATATATCTGAGTCCGCATGGAAGCAGGCAGGCTCTTGATATTGTGCATATTCTGGAGAACATCAGGATTGATGCAATCTACTCAAGTCCTCTTGATAGAACGATTGAGACTGCTTTACCCCTTGCTCATGATCGAGGGTTGACCGTCGTATCTGAAGATGCTTTTCTGGAAGCTGATGATGGGGAGTGGACTGGAAAACGCTTTGATGAACTTGAAAATGACCCCAGCTGGAAACAGTTCCACACATTTCGCAATGGCTGCATTATTCCCGGAGGTGAATTGATGGTAGAAGTTCAGTCAAGGATGGTGAGTAAAATAATGAGCTTGCAGGAAAAGCATCAAGGACAGAACGTTGCAATATTCAGCCATAATGACTCGATTAAATCAGTGCTGGCCTTCTTTCTTGGAGTTTCACTCGATATGTTTTTACGTATCAGAATTGATACAGGATCAATCAGTATAATCGTGGTCAGCCCCGATTGTGCTTTTGTGAAAGGTATTAATATTACAAACATTTTGCAGTTAGGTAGCTGAATTAAATCAAAAAAAAAATTATTCAGGTTCGAATGCTTGTATCAGCTTGATCGGATCATAATAAATCGATGTATCGGTATCATATCCGACAAGTTGTGCGCGTTTAAAAGGCTTTCGTATGATACCTAGATGAACATGTGCCCAGTAACCTCCATTTTCATAAGTAACTGAATTTCCAATCTGTCCGATTTTTTGACCTGTATACACCATTTCCCCAACATTGATCGATAAAAATCTTGAAAGATGACCATAGATTATCGTTATTGTATCATTGTCTGGCAGGCAGGATTCGATTGCTACGAGAGTTCCCCAGGATACATCATGTGATATTTTTTTTACTACACCGTTTGAGATGGAATGGACCGCGACTCCTTCAAAAAACCAGGCACCATCATAACCTACGTGCGATATAAACCCATGATTATTCGCAAATGTGCCCGCTTTGGGAGCATGTTTCACTCTATGGTGAAATTGCTGAACAGGAAATATTAAAATCGATGAACTATCATAATGATGCGTTGAAGTATCGGTTTCAGAATACACATACTTGTCAATATACGCTACATCTTTATTATAGAAGAACTTAAGTTTTTTAGGTTTTGATTGATAATACTGCGGAAGGTAGGATATGTTATTGACATACCCACCTTTTTTAATGGCGCTGATAGAGGCTTTTAACGTTTCCTTGATATAATCATTCGTTTCATTCTCAAGCATTTGCTGAAGTACCGGAATGGAATCTGGTCCAGCGAGAAATCCATATGCATTGACAGCACATTCACGAATTATATCATTCTTTGAATGTAAATATGGTGCAATTACTGGCAGATTCCCGGAATCTTCAATTTGTGTCACAGCATTAATAAACCAGATTTTTATAAGGTCATTGTGTGCTGAATCGGAAATAAATTTTTGCCAGAGAGGAATAAACTGAGATGACCTGTACCGAAAAATCATATACAGATCTTTTTTCAGATTAAAAGTATTCTTTTTAAGTTCTTCCTCGATTCTCCGATGAGCACGGAGCCCTTGAGATCCGATGTATCCGGGAGTGTTTTCAAGCATGCGAATAGATGTGTCAATTACAATCTTTTGTTCAAATGAATCAGAGGATATCACCGGTAATGGACCAAGTAATGAAAGGATAAAACCATAAAAAAGTCTTTTTTTTAATTCCATAATTAAGCTCTTTTTTTTGAATATAGTATGCGGTAATCGCAAAAGGATGCGAAGTTATCCGCTTCCCCCTCTCCATTCCCAATGGAGAGGGGGATCAAGGGGGTGAGGCGATTTGCGAATATCGTGGAGTATAAGTTTAATACTTCACCATCAAATTTACACAATTTCATCACTCATAATTTATGTTTATATTGTTTATTTTGAAAATTAAAGGAGTTAACAATGCCTTTTCTCAGCGATAGAGTATCTCATTTCACCGAATCGGTTATTCGACAGATGACCAGAATCGCAAATGCCAGTGGTGCAATCAACCTTTCACAAGGGTTTCCAGATTTTGATCCTCCAAGTGAACTAACCAATGCACTTACAAATACAGCTTCAAACGGACCTCATCAATACGCGGTCACCTGGGGAGCTCCAAACTTTCGCAACGCACTGGCATCAAAAGCATCAAGGTTCATGGGAATACCTGTCGATCCGGAGCGAAATATCGTTGTAACCTGTGGCAGTACTGAAGCCATGATTGCCTCGATGCTGGCTGTCTGCAATCCTGATGATAAGGTAATAGTTTTTGCACCTTTTTATGAAAATTACACTGCAGATACAATACTCAGTGGCGCACAGCCGATTTATGTTCATCTCAGACCTCCATCATTTACTTTTGATTTAAATGAACTGAAGAAAGCTTTTGAGCAGAAGCCCAAAGCTCTTATACTATGCAATCCCTCCAATCCCAGCGGTAAGGTGTTTTCCCGTGAGGAACTGTCTGTCATTGCTGAGCTTGCAATAAAATATGATACATTTGTCATTACTGACGAAGTGTATGAACATATTGTCTATGCGCCTGATACTCACACATACTTGACTTCACTACCGGATATGTTTGAAAGGACAATCTCCTGCAGCTCCTTGTCAAAAACCTATTCGATTACCGGATGGAGGCTGGGGTATGTGATTGCGCCTCCCCGTATTATTGATGCGATCAGGAAAGTGCATGATTTCCTTACCGTTGGGGCAGCAGCACCACTTCAGGAGGCGGCTGTTACCGCACTTGAATTTCCCGATAGCTACTATCAGGATCTTTTGATGAAATATACCGGGTATCGGGATATTTTCCTTTCTTATCTTGAAAAGGCAGGTTTGCAGTATACCCGTCCGGATGGCGCTTATTATGTATTGGTCGATATTGCAGAGTTCTGTGATGATGATACGACATTCTGTAAATGGCTTGCAGAAAAGGGTGGGGTTGCGGCTGTACCGGGTTCCAGCTTTTTCCGCGAACCGGTGCGAAATCTTATCCGTTTTCATTTTGCCAAGAAAGCAGAGACACTTCATGCGGCAGGGGAGAGGATTATGAAAATAAGGAAGTTGTGGAATAGCTGACAGATCGAATAGTACCTGCGGATAGTAGTGACACCCTTTCTATCGATGAGAACACCCAGGCCAGAAGCATGGTCTTCTTTTCCCATTGAGAAGATCACTGCACAATCTCTCAATATGCTCCTTTCTGGTTTCAGGTTTTTTTACGGAAATAACCCAGCAGATCCACTCATTGAGTGCATGTGGTGTAAGTCTGTTCCAGCGTTCAAGAACATCTGGGGCGCCTGCAAGCAGATTTTTTAAATCATCCGGAATTTCATGCACAACACCAGTCGCAATATTGTTTTCAACCATGTTCTCACCTCTCTTAACTCTTCACTCCTGAACCCCTGAACCCTGAACCCTGAACGATAAATCAGTATTTTCGTGAATATTACTATCAGATATATTAAATTATTGAATAGAGCTCATTTTTAGAAACAAATCATCATCACGCTATACAAAAAAGGAATGGTCATGAAACTTCAACCAATATTTAATATCATGTGCACTGTACTACTGTTTACTGGTTTTTCACCCGATGCAGCTGAACCAAAACAGGGGACATGGAAGCTGATTCAGGTCAGGGGAATGTTAACAGAACCGAACTGGTTTAACAATCATTGCGAATTGATTACTTTTTATGGTAATCTTGCTGATTACTTTATTAACGGAGAGCATAAATTCAGCGGAGATGTGGATAGCCTGATTCTAAAATATTATAAACTGTGCACTTTGAGTGTTGCTGGGGATACATTGCGGCTCACACGTGCCCAGGAGCAGGAGGATGTTCCATTTTCATGGGAGTGGGTGAGGTATTCTGATTCTCTGCTCAATATCGATGGAACATGGCGCTGGATAGAAACAATTGGTGGTATAGCCGGAACAACCCGGACCCGGTCTGATTATTTTAGAATACTTAAGGCAAGTGGCAGTAATATTGTAAATACCGTTAATGATTCAATCGTTTTTTCCGGTAATCGGGATAGTTTATTCAGCACTTCCAGAACCCCCTACAATTGGATAATTGTCGCTGACACACTCATTGCATTTCAGAAACCACAATGCTGTGATATTCCTTACATCTATAAATGGATCAGATGGGTATCCGGACAAACTGGAGTACGGGTTTCAAACAGGTTTACAGCTGTTTCTGAAAATGAAAAGCAGATGTATTTTGATATCAGGGGAAGAAAAATTGCTCAGAGAAATAGATCTTCAAGCAGTATTCTTTTACTGTATAATAAAAATTCAATGAAAAGCATTGTCAATCTGCAAACAGATAGATCGTCAGTTCTTAGAAGATAGAATTATTGTCTGATGGCAATTTTCACCGCAGGAGTTGTTTTATGGTACATCGTACAATCAGGCTTAGACGATTATGTGGTTCTTTTAACGATTGTAAGTATCAGTTCTTATTGCCATTCCTCACTATTATGTTTCTCACCATCACTCTCTCCACAGCTCAACCAGCAAAGAACGCAAACAAATTTCTTGGAAATATAACCACACGAGGGCAGATACCAACCGATTTCATGGAATATTGGAATCACATAACCGGTGAAAACGAGAGTAAATGGTTGTCAGTCGAAGGATCCCGCAATGTGATGAACTGGACCGGATGTGATCGAATCGCTTCTTTTGCACGGGAGAAGAAAATACCCTGGCGATTTCATTCGCTTTTTAACTACGGCAGTTATCCTGGATGGATGGCAAACATTCCCGATACTACTTTACTGAGAGAGATGGGGGAATGGATGGATTCTGCGGCTGCGAGATACCCTGATGTAACGATGATTGACGTATTCAACGAATGTTACGACCACAATCTTCCAGGTATTTTCAGAACTGCACTTGGTGGAAATGGTGTCACCGGTTTCGATTGGGCAATTAAAGCATTCAAAATGGCTCGTGAACGGTGGCCGCATGCACTACTTATCTATAACGACTATGGTAATATTGAGTACGAGGCTAATATTAAGTGGACAATTGATCTTGTAACTACTTTGAAACAGGCGAATGCTCCGGTTGATATAATTGGATGCGAAGCTAATTTCATCATGAATCTTACTACTTCGAAGGTTAAAGCTAATATTGACAGAATAGCTGAAACCGGGCTTCCGGTATATATCAGTGCGTTTGAGATTGGCACTAATTCTGATTCGTTACAGGAAAGTTTAGTACGCGAAAAGTTTACCATGTTGTGGAATCATCCAAAGGTTATCGGAATAACTTATTGGGGTTATATAGTTGGACAAACATGGCGCAGTGGTACCGGATTATTAACAGGTGAAGACGTTGAAAGGCCTGCTCTTACATGGTTGAAGAATTTTGTGAAAGATAATCCTAATCCACCCAACGATTTTCCTCATCTGCTGGATAAAACCACAAAAGTTAATTCACCCGTTATCTCTTCATATCATAACAATTTTCCGGTTAAAAGTATCGTAAAGGAAAGATTCGGTATATTCGACTTGCAGGGAAGGCATGTTGGCATATCTTGTGGTAATCCGGCTCTGTGCAATACACAGAAGATGCGTACGGCAAATGGATTGTATATGGTACAACTGGTTGACAGTGATAATAAATCAGCCGGTTTAAAGCCGGTTATTAGAATGAAATCAAATGTTAATTCATTTTAATGAATGGCCAGGCAGATGCGGAGTAGTCTGTGTCTGGTGCATGGTGATTCAATAGTACAGGTATTTTATTTTTGTGATTGCGGATCTCTTATCTATCATTTGAGTTTACTGTTTTCTGGTTAACTGAAATAATGGTGTCCCAAAAACGTTCAGAACAGTTCAATTTTGATCATTCACACAAAGCTGCTGTGCGTTTGTTGCTTTTTTTTGAATTCATGTGCTATTTTATGCTGGTGCATACGATTAAAACCAGAGCGATTACAAGGGAGGTACTTTGGATTTTATGAATTCAGTCCTTATTGTCGGCAGTGGTGGACGTGAACATGCTATTTTAAAAGCCATGTTGCGCTCCGACAGGCCATTATGCTTTTATGCTTATCCGGGTAACCCGGGGATGGAGCAGGATGGATGCATGCTTGTCGACAGAAAAGTCACTGATTTTAAGGATCTTGCAGACTGGGCAAACCAGAATGACATTGATCTGACCGTTGTTGGGCCTGAAACGCCCCTTGCAGAAGGGATCGTTGATGTGTTTAAAGAGAACGGCCTGACCATTTTCGGCCCCACAAAGCGTGCAGCAGAGCTTGAGAGCAGTAAGGAGTTTTCTAAGGGATTGATGAAAAAATATGGTATCCCGACTGCTAAATATGAAGCATTCACCTCTAAAACCGCTGCTCTTGATTATCTCCAACAGGTTGGAGTTCCTATCGTAATCAAGGCGAGTGGACTTGCGGCTGGAAAAGGTGTGGTCGTATGTGATACTATGGAACAGGCCCAGGCTGCACTCGACGATATGTTTGATAACAAGGCGTTTGGAACTGCTGGAAATACAGTTATAATGGAAGAAAAAATGGTGGGTGAAGAAGCATCCATATTTGTCCTTTCTGATGGACAGAACTACAGAATACTGCCTGTTGCTCAGGATCATAAAGCAATTGGTGATGGTGATACCGGTCCAAATACCGGTGGTATGGGCGCCTATGCTCCGGCTCCTATTGTTACAAAGGATATTCTTCACCGGGTCGAGCAGGAGATTATCATACCGGTACTCGATGCCATGCATGAAGAAGATCGAACCTACAGAGGACTTTTATATTGCGGAATAATGATCACTGAAGACGGACCGAAGGTTGTAGAATTCAACTGCCGTTTTGGTGATCCTGAAACGCAGGCAGTACTTCCACTTGTAAAGTGTGACTGGTACGAAATTTTTAAAGCGTGTGCTGAAGGTGATCTTCATTCGGGAATTCAGTTCGAAATTGAAAAAGGGTATTGCGTTTCCGTTATCCTTGCATCAAAAGGGTATCCGGGAAATTATGAAAAAGGCAAGATTATTACCGGTATTGAAGATGTTGAACATAATCATACAAATATCGATGTATACCATAGCGGAACAGTTCTTGACGATGACGACAAGCTTTTGACAAATGGTGGAAGAGTATGTGCGGTCACTGCATGGTCTGATAACCTTGCAGATGCTATTGCTGATGCGTACATGGTTGTCGGTGATGTACATTTCGAAGGTAAAAAGTTCCGTCGTGATATTGGTGCAAAAGGACTTGCCCGTCTTCACAGAGAATCATCGATGGTATAATAAAGGAGTAGATGTGAGCAAAAAAGTAGCTATAATTATGGGTTCGCAATCGGACAGTTCTATTGCCGAAAAAGCTGAAGAAATTCTTAAAGGATTCAACATTCCTTACGAAACACTGGTGATTTCAGCACACAGAAACCCTAATAAAATTCATAAATTCTGCAAATCAGCTGCTGAAAACAATTTCGGAGTGATTATTGGTATTGCCGGGCTTGCAGCACATTTACCGGGTGTTATTGCAAGTCTTACTCTTCTGCCGGTGATTGGCGTACCCGGCAGCGGTGGTCCGCTCAATGGCGTCGATGCGCTCCATTCAATTGTACAGATGCCTGCCGGTATTCCTGTCGCGTGTGTCGGTATTGGCAATTCCAAAAATGCAGCTCTTCTTGCAGTCCAGATTCTTGCAACTGGGGAACCCTCATTATTTAATGCTCTTCGGGATTACCGGAAAACTTTTGGGGATGATGAAAGCTGAACGGGTTAACCTGTCAACGTTTTTAGGTCCGGACAATAGAGAAAAACAGCGTATCCTCGGCGAGATCGGGCGTGGTGCTGTTTTTGTTTATCCGACAGAGACGATTTATGGAATCGGCGGGCTTGCGATCGATCAAGCTGTTTTCAAACGGGTTCTTGCTGTAAAGAAACGCCCGCCGGAAAATTCCTTCATTCTGATTGCTTCAAAGCGTGATTGTATCTCCGGATTGAAACCACGTTTTTCAATGAAAGCGGAACAGCTTGCTTCACGATTCTGGCCAGGTCCGCTGACCATGGTTCTTTTCTGTGAAAGCTCAGGCGAAGAGACTGCTGTCCGGATAACCGACCATCCTTTTGTAGCAGAGGTTAACACCTTTTTCAGGTATCCACTGGTTTCAACAAGTGCCAATATCAGTGGTGAACTATATAATGCAGATCCCGACCACATATTCACTATATTTTCAGATTCAGTGGATTTTATGTTCGATGCCGGCTGGCTTCCTCCGTCGAAGCCTTCAACGGTAGTTAAAACTGTCAACAATTCCATCGATATTATCCGGGCGGGTGCTGTTTCTCAAGAGCAAATTTCCAGTTGTCTTAACAGCTGAGGGGGATTAATCACGGATGAAGAGGCATGTTCGGTTCAAGATCCTTCACTTCGTCTTTATCTGAGAGAAGATTCCACAGAAGAATACCACCTCCGGCTAAACCTGCTGCACCGACTCCGGCTATCGCTGCAATTATTTTGCGATTATCTTTTTTATCCGGTGATGAATAGAGCACTTTTCTTTTCTGCAGATTGGATGGCCAGGGCAGGGAGATGGTTATCGTTTCATTCTTTTCTTTTATTATCACCTTTGAGGGATCATTTATAAGCGGATCGCAATACATGATCATCGTGGTTACATAGTAAAAATCCGGGTTCAGACCGGCGACATCCTCATTTTTATTTTTCAATTCTTCAATGAATACAACTTTTTTGAGTGGCCCCTTATTGATCGTTTTTTCAATCTCCTCCTGCATGAATCCGCCCAATCGCGTGTTGACGAGTGTCAAGTAAATCTTTTTTTCAATCTGCGAAAGCTCAAAGTAAAAAAGCGGATGACCTTGACTGAAGTTGAGAATATAGTTGATATTCTGTTCTTCACCTCTCATACGTGCATCGAGCTGTGTCGTCAGAAGAATCGATACACTGTCCGGGTTGGGCATAAAATCCGCTTCTTTCTCAGCATACAACTGTGATAGAAAAAGAATTATGAATAGAAACATCGTATTACTGCGCATGGAAGAGCTCCTGCCGGCCAATAGAAATTTTCTGATATTGAACAAAATGTTGTGTGGTGTTGACCGCAATTGTGGTCAATCTGGCAATATATATACCGGATGTTAACCTGATATCCACAGATGGGTGTAATGGTGTCGCAGATTGCCTGAGAACACGTTTCCCCTGAAGATCAAAGAATTCTGCAATTACCTGTTGCTCATCGGGATGTTTAAATTGAAAGCTGATTCTGTTTTTTTCCAGTTTGCAGGGCGCTGGCCCAGGAAGATTGTTTTGATTCTGTTCATGTAAAAATAAATTGTCAAGAGTTGTCTTATCTGCAGCTGTAATGTATATGTCCGACTCATCCTGAGGGTTGATATTGACAGTGCCGGTGGATACCATTGTAAATTCGGTTTCTGTTTTTCTGAGAAAGCAGTGTTGCAGCGGTTGTGAAGAATTCCTGAGTTCAGCCGACAGGGTAACGCTGTTCCCGCTTGCTTTGGGAAGGAAAAGTTTGAAAAGGGTGACGGCGTTACCGGCTGGACAGGAAACTATACCTGCCTGTTTGCGGCTTTCACCCTGAAGAATTGATACGCATGGGATAGAAAACGAGGGTGGTTGCGGACAATACAGTGTATCGCTGCCCCGATGAGTTGTACAAAAAACTGTGTTAGCAGTACCGTCTGGTGTAACGCCTTTTACTGCGATTGAGTATGAGAGTTCCGCTGATCGTCTGGTCAGAATGGTAACCGGAGCTGGTTGATCGAATGTGTAGACCGGAAAATGCAGGTGTATGGCTGTATCAAAAGGATTATATGCAGTATACCCATCAGATTCACCTGAGAAAGAGACATTTCCGCAACTGTCACCATTGACAGGTTTACTATACATAAGATTGGCGGAATAACTTTTTGCAGAGTCATTTTTTACCCATCGGTAATAAAAGATATCCGATGCGGCCGCTCCGGTTTTTTTGATCACATCACAGAGACGGATTCCAAAACTGTAGGGTACACTGAAATCAGTCCAGTTTTTTGGAGAAAGTGTTACGATAAAATCACCCTTTACCGGTGGGGTCGTTCCTTTGCCAAGTTCGAAAAGAACCGACTGTTTTGTTATCAGCCAGAACAGTGCTGATGGTTCAAATTTAAATAACGGTTCATTTGCAGTAGATGCTTCAATCCATTTATTTTCGGCAGTTGCGTTATCTGCCGATGGTGCCCAGCGGTATAGTCGGAAAATTGATTTGTTAAAATTACCCCCTGAAAGCTGAAACAGGGTTTTTAATGCAGAACGTACATTCGTGCTGTCAATAGTAACAGTTGTGAATACTGGCATGATACATTTGCTTTCGGTACTCACTATATCACCGGTGGTACGGAGACTGCGGCGTGAAAGATCAATGGTATCCTCATAAGTTCCGTCAGACAAGGTACAGAATGCTCTGGCTCCGTTTCTGCTGAACTCAAGAAACGGGAATGTACAGAAAATCAACCCTGTGGTATCCTGCACAATTCCACTTGCGACAGGATGAACATTGGTCGAGTCCTCATCGGAAAGACAGAAAAAATTCCAGCGGACACCGGGACAGTTATCATGTACCAGTATCGTATCAGTAATGACATCAATATCGATAATTGAGGAGGTATCGGAAATGACCTGAACAGTAGGCCGAATTGTGTCGGTTAAAACAACAAACGGTAATTTCATGCTGCTTGCAACGGTATATATAATCTGATGTAAGGTATCGTAGTATGAATTCTGCTGGGCACGGTAAAATCCTGAAGAATCGGTGAAAATGCGGGTAAGTGAACCATTGAATGTGCTTGTGTCAATTTTAAAGCCGAGATAGAATGGAACTGTCGGTTCAGGATGCAGAAATTGTAATCCCGCTCCGGCCGGTGTAAGACCGTTGATATGAGACGAATCGGGAGTGTAGCTGACGACAGTATCAATATGTGGTGGAATATTCAATGGATAATCTGTATCTTTCCAGAGAAACACACTTTTCCTGAGTGCAGTAACCGTATCGATTTTCTTTCCGGGATCAAAAAATTCAACGGGCTGTCTAAGTGATGATTCAATAAAAATAGTTCTGATTGCCTGAGAATCAGGTGCAATCCAGCCATTTTCATTCTTCATCCACAGTTCAAGCGTGTAGGTCGTATCAAAGTGCAGTTCCGGGATAATAAAGGATGTGTCCTGTAAGGGCGTTTCAAAAAAGATCAGAAAGTCGGGGATATTGTTTGTTATTGTACCTGATTTAACGCTTATACCACCCTGAAAAGAACCTTGAACACCTGTGGTATCAAATGACCAGGAGATCGCTACAGTGAAGCGGTCCGGATCAAATGATACACTTGTAATTGCAAATCGGTTGGAACTCCCGGTTGCGTAAACTGAAAAAGTAATTAGAAGTAATAAGAAAAGATGCTTCATGGTTTAATTCCAAGTATTCCTGAGTAAATAACCGGTTTTGACTTGACACCTTCGGTTTCAACCGCAACTTTGAGAACTACTTTGTAAATTCCTGGCGATACACGGTTTTTATTTTGAGCATATCCATTCCAGTAAATATAATAATGGTAAATGGTACCATCATTATCCCAGCCTGCAGGAAGAATATCCTTGTTTACAGGGGTTGTTATAACCGGACCATCAGCGACAAGATTTTTCCATCGATAGTGAACTCCGGGATCGGAGCATACAACGTTGCCAACAGCATCGTAAATGGTAATCTGGCCTTTGACATTGCTTTTAACATTTTCAGGCAGTTTTAAAAGAAACTGCATAACAATACCGGCCTTATCGGCAGCGACCCAGTCTAATGCAGCAGGATTATGTTCTATATGGAAAACACCGGCCGGTTCACGAGTCTCTGTTGCTTTACCGGGATTGGGAAACATTTTCATCTCCTCAACAACATTGCCGCGAATCTGGACGTTAACTTTCCGGTTGTTCGCATGAGGTGCGTTGTTATAACGATCAGTTAAGACATAGGCTGCAGAATCGGTCCTGATATTGAAGTAGTGTTTATTTGTCAGCTCGACTGCGTTTGTCATATTGAAAAAGAGCTGACCGGGATTGAGTGGGCCATTGAATCCTGGAATCCCTGTGAGCAGAGACAATTGCTGCATGGAATCTGCTCTAACCTGACGCCAGGTATTGAATACATGAGCCGGCATTTGAAGAACCGAAAAGAGTTCTCCACCAGGCCCCGAGATTCTTTCGCTGAACGTGACGGTGATCAGATCATTTTTACGGTTATTATCTTTGATCTCTTTGACAATCGACTCTATTACCGGACCGGCTCCATCGGAAGTGGTGACCGAAACTGTATCAGGCGCTTTAATCAGTGAATAATCTGTATTATCAAAAAGAATTTGTGGAGTCCAGGCTGTCTGCATCATGTCGGTAGGTTCTTCCTGAATGAACAGTGATAACGTCAGGTTGTCTGCCGAAAGAGTAAGACTGTCGACATTGAACGTTGTGGAACGGTAACTGATAAGAAAATCAGCAGGGTTGAGTGATGATTCAAGGTATACCGGCCTGTCAAATCTGATGGTGATTTTATCAAGTAAACCATCTCCATCTGCATCACCGGTAACAGCCGAACTGACATTAGAGCGGGGGCCCAATACGAATATATACAATGAATCGGTAATTGCAGGCGCATTGAGAGAATGGGCGATGATGTACCCGCTTTCATCATCAATAACGATCTCCGGGGGAGATTCATAGAGAACTCTGGAGATATTTGTTGTATCGTGCAGTGCATGGAGAGTACCATTTACAGTCCATTGACACAGTTCACTTCCGCGCATATTCCCATACAGATCGTAACCGACAGAATAGATAAGAACCTGATCGGAGAGGTGGCGGAGCGTTATCGAGTCTTCGCAGCAGGGAAGTGTGTGTGCGAGCCTGAGAGAATTGAGATTTCCGGGTTTGAGGCGGAATGTACTGCTGAAAGAAAGTACCGTATCGAATTCTGTCACTATCCGGTGGAGGCTGTCTTTGCTTACAGGCGCATTGTACAGCAAAAATTTAACAGTGTCAACTCCTTCGTTAAAACATTCGTCAACCGTTGAATCAAATAATGGTACAACATTAACCGGTGAAGCTCCTTCACCGGTTATGATCACCGGCGAATATCCGCTTTGACCGTAACCAAGAACATCGCCATATTTGATAAACGGTCCGGTTGTTTTATTAAAACAGTATTGACCGGGAACAAGTCCGTCCTTGTTGTAAATTTTCACTGTAGCAGAGATACTGTCGCCGGCGATAATCTGCTCGTGAGGTGTAATGATTACGATTTCCGAACGTACTGGCTTTCCACGGGTAAAATTCACCGGGAGAGTATCATAGAGATCGTCTGTTCCGGAAATATGCGCAATAATGGTTCCATTACGTGGTCTTACAGGAGAGAATGTGTAACTGACAGCCCCTGATGGTGGTGTGGGAAAAATGGAAATAGAATCAGAAACAGCCCAGTCAGAGGGGACCTCTTTCCATAGAGCTGTATCAGAACGCAACCCACGGGTGATCAGGGTGGTATCATCATTGGTTGAAATTGTCAGTAAAGATAATGGGTAGTAATCAGGTGTTGTAATCTCAAGGTCTACATAATGATAGGGGAGAAGTGTCACTGTTGCGCTGTCAGAGAAATTTCCACTGGTAACAAATATTTTACACGAGCCACTGACAACCGAAAGGTTTTTATTGATAATACCCTCAAATGCAAATGATCCGGTTGATGTGGTAACAATGGTATCGGTACATCCCCAGGTACCATTTCTGAGAGAGTCGATGTAGTTTCCAAGTGAATCTCTGACAATTGCATACACAGTTGTCTGGGTACGGTTATCTGGAATCTCTATATTGCTTATTTCTGATGGTGCATTCAATGATCTGGCAGGGTTTGCGTGTGATTCTATGACAACACGATAAGGAGCTCCCGGACCTGTTCTGATAAGTCCGGAATCGATCAGGCTGCCATAGATCGATCTGACCAGGATCGTTCTGTATGCGTATTTTGGAAAGTACTCTATTGAAAATTTTTTGATCGATGAAATTGTACCGGTAGAATCGTCTACGCTGACATTCTGCTTTTCGATTATCTGCCACTCGGTTGAATCTGTGAGTGCCTGTTCTTTAAGTCTGATCCCACGTTTGTCAAAAATAAATGCAGTTAAACCAATCGCTTTACCGGAAACAATTGTTGTATCTGCAGGTAACGGAGATTCATTGTTAATATAGATGACTGAAGAGTAGGGAGCTCCTGGAAATGCTGTTACCGGTAACCTGTAGCGAAGATAACTTTGATATTCTATCTCTATATATCCCGCACCGGTATCTTCGGGACAAAATGAATATAAGCTGTCGTTAGGTGCTGTAGCAGAAGGTATCCATTTAGGTGAACTCCAGACCGCTGTAACCGGCTCCCATGTTTTATTATCAGTTCTAAGCCCGATAGCTACTAACGAAGTGCAGTTGTCGGTGGTTATCTGCAATGAGGAGATAAACGGCGAAACAACAGGTTCTGTACAGATCCGTATTGAATCATAGCTGACAGCTGCAATGTTGACGGTGAGTGTATCGGAAAATACTTTCTGGTCAATAGTTTGATTTGCATACACAAGGATGTTACCGCTTCCTGAGCCACGGTTGATAATACCTTCCCCTTTTGTAGTATCTCCTGAAGTAACACTACATATACCTTTAGTATAGAGTGGTGAAGAGATCGTTGATGTATCCCACTGTGCCAGAGTGCCCGGACCGGCATAATTTCCATAAAAATCACGCAGGACAGCATATAAACGTAATGTTGAAGCATTACTTGCTAATTGTACACGGGAAATCTGAACTGCTTCACAAAAACTGAAACCGGATGCTGATGTGTCAGCGATGAGCTCTATTGATAGTTGACTCACCGGTCCTGGTTGCGGGATGAAACTGTTACACGATCGGAGAGTATCATTAGATAACGGAGAATAAATTGATGCACAAACGGTAAATTGGTTGAATGCAGTACGGCTCAGGAATCGTAGTTCTGATCTGTCATTACCGGGAATGATTGTGTCATTATGAATTGTTTCTCCTTTAAAACTCCAGGAAACAAGCGTATCGTACCGGGGAGCTCTGACTTTTGTTCCCGAAGAATCAGCCCAGACTTCGGCCTTGAAAAGCGCACTGTCTCCAACACTTATTACAGAGTTGGCAGGTATAACCGCTATTGAATCTGGAAATTTTTCGACATTAAGATGGAGTCCCCTGACTTTAAAGATAACATCATTGAAATCAAAATCAGCTGCAACCAGGGTATCATTCGCTGGATTGATTTTTACACCCTCGTCTTCGAAACCAAAAACGATCGTATCGGTTATGGCACTGTTGCTATCTACAATTCTTCCAGCCACCGACCATCGATGACCATACCCCGGTCGTACTCCAAAGTCTTTTGCGACAAATGATGCTCCTGGATAGGTCAACTGATTCTCCGGATCAGTATTATTTCGGTTTTGTCCGGTATATCTGCGGTTATTTGAACTCTGACGCGAATACATAAAAAATATTTCTGTACCTGGAGTGACAGGTGTTGGCAATATACCGGACAGATTAACCCGTGTTCCGGTTTGCTTGTTTGTGAATAAAAACAAGGCAGAATCCTTGTAGCCCGGTACCATAAAGTAGAGATTACCAACATCATCAGATTCCGATGATTCGCACCATACGATAATTGAGTCTTCGGGATTAGTATAAAAGAATGTAGCTCCGACATAGAGTTCAGTCTGAGGAGGGATGTGCCAGTAGTCAACGATAAACTGACTGTCGGGCATAAACCTTTCAGTCTGCGAAAAGCTGCTTGCCCAGCAGAATAAAATCAGTAGTGGAATGTATTTCATGAGATTATGATTGTGTCGTTAAAATTCATGGATATTCAGTTATTTATCATCAGTGTTGAATAGCGGTTGTCTCTGCACTGGACTCTGATGACACACGGACCATTACCGGTTATTGATGAAAGCGGAATAGAAGTTTTTTGTGTGACAGCTGAAATTCTTGTCAGACAGCGACCATCAATAGTGAACAGTTGGATTGATTGCGGTGTAATGTCGGGAGAGAAAATGGTGATAACTCCACCTGCTTTTTGTACGGTAAAATGAGGCTGAACAGTTTTGTGCTTAATTATTGCTGATGACCCGGGATAAATAATGCCATTTACAGCTTTGATCATTGTATCAACAGAAGTGTTGTATGTTTCTAACAGCGAGCTGGTAATGTTAATTGCAGTAGTATCAGCTGTCTTTTTTATAAAAGTGAGAAAGCCCAGAAACCCGGATCCATCAGGGCATTGTGTTTCATCATCACCAAGAATAGATCCACCGATAATAATTTTTGTTGAATCCTTTTTTGAATACGAGCAACTGAAAAAGGCAGATCCGCTTTTAGTTTCCAATACATTCTTCTGAGAACTGTACTCCTTTTTCCCCGAAAGGAATTGTAAACGAGACGTGTCGAACCCGATATAAATTTCATAATCGTACAGATTGACAGCGTTTTGTACCTGAATACCGGCAACAATGGTATCTGATAACTGGCACAGCTTGACCGAATCGATTTTTGAAGTATCAGTGCTGAAATTGATATAAAGCACAGAATTACTGTTTGGTCCACCGGATGATAGTGTAGTAATCAGAAAAACAGCATAGAGTGTGAGTGATAATCGTAACATGGTTAATCCTTATACTTATTGTTGTAATTCCCAACTTTTACTTGCAGTGCTGATATCTCTTATATCAATTTTTTCCTGTCCGCTTCCGGAGAGCCTGAGATTGCATTCCGGGTCCCAGGAAGGATCGGTATCGGTAAGTTCCCAGAGTCTTGAAATCTTACTGATGTCTCTGATATCCACTTTGTAATCATTATTGACATCACCAAGAAGGTGTGTGCCGAAAAGCATCGATCGTCCTGATGTCTTTAAAATAATTCGTGGCAGGTTATCTGGCGAACCAAACTGACAGATTGTGAGAGAATCAGCTGACACTCTTTTACCTGCACAATTGAGATCATCGATATACGACATCTCAGTAAAGCTGCTGTTGAATTTAAAGATTGACGGGGTATGTTCAATCTTGATGAGTAATTCGGGAGTGCCGTCACCATCGATATCGACAAATGTAAACGGACCATGAAGACTCGTCGGGGTTTGTCCGGAGGTTATTGCGATCTGATATGAAACGTTAAATGCCGGGGATTTATCTTCACCCTGATTTAAATAGACTGATAAACCGCCACCATCAGTGAGAACAACAAGATCCTTCAGATGATCATTATTGATATCAAACACAGAAAAGCAGAGCATGCTACCGGGTATACTCAGCACATTCTCGAATGTACCTGTTTTGAAATTAGCTGCGATTATGTTACCTGAAAGATCCGAGTAGATACAATCAAGCGTTTTATCGTTATTCCAGTCAACAAACTGGTAATGTACAACAGATGCCGGGATAGAATCCGGAAGATAATAGGACTTTGTATCAAATTTCAAACCTGATGAGTCAAGTCCAGGAAACACTTTTATACCGGAATCGCCTGATACAGTATAATCAACAAATCCGTCATAATTCACATCTGAAAATGAAACGGGAGCGCTTGCCCGAGACCTGTCCTGTGATATGAAGGCTGTATCGAGAAGTGATAGCATTAACGGAATAGACGAAGTAAGCGAACAGACTTTCGTAACTGATGAATCCGGCAGAACTCTTACCGAAAACCATTCCGATCGATATCCCTTTTTGTGTATATTAAAATGGCAGATTCCGGGAGCGGCAGAGAATATCGTTGAATCTGTCCCGATGAATTCACCTTTGTAGCATCCGGAAGGCATCACATAAATATCACTTCCGGGAGTAGTACTGATGATTCGTACATTACCGGCTTTATTGATATTGATGTGCATGGTAAAGCTATCAGTAGCGATACCGTCAGAAGCATAAAAAGTAACAGGGTAGGAGCCCGAATCATAGGATACCTGCCATCTGAATGTTCCTGTACCATTTTCGGAACTTGTAAAGGTATGTCCCGGAAGTGAACAGTTGACTGAAAGCGCCGGGATAACGGTATCCCCATCTGGATCGTATGATCTGACAAGTACTCGAACCATCTCTCCAGGCTGTGCATTTATATCAGAAGTTCTGAAAATCACCGGCGGACAGTTTATATCACGGACAGTAATAGCAATGGTCACTGAATCGGTAAAACTCTGGTCAGATGCAGTAGCTGTCAAATAAAAAGTCCCGAAAACATTACATGGAGGTATCCAGTTGATAGTGGCAGTTCCATCACCATTATCTTTAAATGTGAGATCGGACGGTGATCCGCTTTTTAAACCTAAAACTGGGATCGTACCATCAAGATCATGTGCTTCGATAGTGGTGGTAAACAGTTTGTTCTGATCGATCACAAAATTCTGAACAGGACTGAATTCTGGTCCGGTAACGTTGATATTGGAAACTATCAACTGGACCTGTTTTGTAACTTTGACTGTCGTATCAGCTGCATCAATCGCGACAATATCAAATTTAAACGTGCCGGTATCTGATGGGGTCCAGCGGACCAGTGCACTTCCAATATTATCAGATTCGAACTGGGCACCGGCCGGTAATCCTGATGCTCTGATAACAGTTGGTGTGCCATCACGGTCGTTTGCCGTTGCATAGATTACTACCGGAAGATGGACCGGTATCGTTGTGTCGGATACAGATACGGTCAGATCCGGTGGGTAAGCATTGACATCAGTAATTTCGATGATGATCGTATCTCGCACAGTTGTCATATCATCCTGTGCTTCAAAAATAACTACATAAAAACCATTGTCATCAGCATCTGGTGTCCAGGTAAAGGTACCGGTCCCATTGTTGTTGTCGGTGAATTGTGCACCTTTTGGCGCGTTTATAATCCTGATTTTAGGATTGGGGTTATCGCAATCGTAAACTCTGATAGCGGTTTTGAATTCCACCATTTCGTGAGCAACAAAATAACTTGTTGTATCAAACTCCGGTGGATAGTTGATATCCATTATCTTAACAGTAAATTCTGCTGTTGTGGTATCGATCCCATCAGAAGCGTGAACTCTTACTATATATACCCCATGATCGGTACATCCCGGACGCAGTGACAATGTTGCATTACCATTTGCACTGTCTTTGAAAACAAAGGGGAAAACCAGACTATCTATAAACAGAGAAGGAACTGTTTCGTCGGTGTCGGATGCTGAAATCGAAAGGGATACTATTTCGCCCTCTGAAAGTGATGTGTCTGCCGGTACCAGAAGAACCGGTGCTCGGTTGCGAATAACGGTTATTGTCTGGGAGGCCGAACTGCAGTTGTTATTTGTATCGCATGCAGTCCAGGTAATCCGGGTTGTGCCTTCAAAAAACAGTGTGTCAAGTTGCAATGCATCACTTCGGACACCCTGAATAGAAACATTTGTACAGTTATCGGTTGCCCGGGCTGTATCAATGGCGATATTCAACCCGAAAACAGTTGATTTTGTTCTAATGGTGCTGTCGTTAAGAGCAGCCAAAACAGGGGGTATGGAATCTTTAATTATAACAGTCTGGTTCTGAGTGACTGTATTGCCATGACCATCATCATAGGTCCAGATAATGGTATGCGTTCCCTGGTCGGTTATATTTAACTGTGGCGTAGTCGCTGCTATTCTTCCGGAACAATTGTCGTTGGCAAACGGTGGTGTGAGCTCGACTCCGCAGGCTGAAGATACAACTGGTAGTTCTTCCTGCTCAGGAACTGGTGGCGTTATATCCTTAATATTTACCGATTGAGTTTGTGTCGTGATGTTTCCATGTAAATCATCATAGACCCAGGTAATAGTATAGGGACCACCCTGTTGATTGTAGGTGAGAGGATCTGATGTCGTTGCTGTAATTGTTGCCCCACAATTATCCGAAGCCCTGGGGAATTCTGAAATGGTGATTGAGCACTCGTTCTGAAGGTCTGAAAGTGTGGATTCCATCGGGGTGGGAGGTGTAACATCGTCAATGATGACCAATTGTGTCTGAGTCGAGACATTTCCAGCTTTGTCAGTATATCGCCATGTGATTGAATGTGTACCTTCAGTTGAGTAAGTGAGAAGATCAGAAGTCTCACCACGTATAATTCCGCAGCAATTGTCTGCAGCTGTTGGTGTATCTGTGACTGTTGCAGTACATTCTCCACGAATTGTATCAAGCACCGCAAGTTCAGGAACTGGAGCTGTATTATCGATTACGCTTACTTTTTGTTCCTGAGTACTGCTGTTCCCGCTTGAATCGGTGTAGGTCCAGATGATGGTATACGTTCCGGTATCACTATAAGTTAATGGGTCCGTTGTTGACCCGGAGATCGTTTTTCTTGTACATGAATCAAATGCTGTCGGAATAGTTGTTACAGTAAGTGAACAGGTTGCAGTCTGTTCCGGAAGATTTGTTATCACAGGAACCGGAGGGGTGAGATCGTTGATAACAACACTTTGTGTTTGAGTCGATGTGTTATTATTTGAATCTGTATAGCTCCAGGTTATGGCGTAGTTGCCGGGTTTGTCGTAGATGAGAGGATCAGTTGTTGTTCCGGTAACGACTCCCGTACAGTAATCCAATGCTGTTGGCATCGTGGTAATTTCTACAGAGCAATCACCGGTAATTACTGGTAGAGAAGTCACCTGAGGTACCGGTGGGGTATTGTCATCGATAATAATGCGTTGAGCTTGTCGTGAACTGTTTCCTGAAGGATCCTGATATACCCATTCGATATCATGAATTCCCTGTGTGTTAAATGTCGTTGTTGGGGTTACTCCATTAATAATACTTCCGCAATTATCAGTAGCAGTTGGAGGCGTAAGGGTTACTGTACATTCTGCTGTAATGTTCGGAAGAGTGGCTTGGTCCAAAACCGGAGGAAATGTGTCAAGTACAGTAACAACTACTGTATCAAGATCCGTTAAACCCGCATTGTTTGTCACTGTCAGAATAATCTGGTTTGTGCCCAGGCCGAGATTGATTGAGGGTGATGAACCAGTTATAGAACCAGTGAATGGTATTGTCCAGGAATAGGTTAATGTACCACCATCGGGGTTGGTAGAGTTCGTTCCATCGAGAGTTGCAGAAACAACACAACTATTATTATCAGTATATAACGTATCGTCTGCACCGGCATTTGCAACCGGCGGATTACTGTTATTACAAAGCGAAAGATGAATCGACCCGGATCTGGGGTGTCTGGTTGCAGTACCTCTGGAATCAATAGCTCTGAAATAATAATCAATACCATTGGTACTAATCATTGAGCCTGGAACAGTTCCATAGTAACTGTTCGCACCGGTAATGCTCATTGTATCAATAGTATAGAAGGTTTCATTGCCTCTTTTAAAATAAAGTAATGCTAAGGAAATTCCATTCTGGTCGGTAATTGTGGGAGAAATAGTTAGATCAAGAGCTGGTATTGCACAGTTTGCTGGAGTGTGGGTAATTACCGGCACATCATTACCAACAGGTATGACATACGGTTGCGTTTCTGGTACCAGAACATTAGGTGATCGTCCAATCATATGATAATTATCTGTAGCAAGAATATAGAAATCTATTCCCGGTGAAATAATCTGTGCTGCAGGAATGGTATATTCATAGCGATCCCCGGAAGTATGTGTCATAGAGACTTCAGTAAATGCACCAGCGGTTGTACTGGATATACGATAAAAGAGTCGTACCAGTTGAACGACACCATCATCGGTAACATCTGCAGAGATGGTGAGTGGTTGATTGGGGGTCTGACTGACTCCGATCATTGCAGCTGTTTGTGGAGTTAATGTGATTACAGGTGGAGAGTTGTTTTCGTTCCAGTAGACTGTATCTTTTGATGTATGATTATTGAGAGAGACTGAAAGAACTACCTGATGTGTATCGCCATTAAAAATCACATCCGGTGTTTGATAGCAGAGAATGTACTGCGCCTGCACATCGTTTTTAATCTGGGCATAAATACTTGCAAGTCCTGCTGCGGTTGGTGAGTAAGTGTAGTATCCGCCAGTACTGTCTGCGAGTGGCTTAAGGACTGTTGTACCTACTGATGATCCTATTCCAATACTGTAAATTACCGTGTGATTAAACCTTGCAGTATCGATAACTTGCTGTAATGTAGCGGCATTCGTTCCATCTTGCCCATCAGAGTAGACAATAACTGTTCTGGTATTGGTTTCCTGAATCAGTTGCCGTACTCCGGCCATAGTACCATCTTTGATGACTGTATTACCACCATCGGATGCATTATTGATAGCAGTAATTAACAAAGAAGTATCACTGGTTACTGTTTGATTAATATGTACTGAACTGCCAAAAGAAACTATTGCACATCTGTCCAAAGGCCCCATCGACCTGACAAATTGTATTGCAGCGCTTTTTACTGTAGCTAAGGGAGTTCCGGACATTGAACCGCTTGCATCTAGAACTAAAGCTACAGATACGCCTGATACGTTCGAGACTGTTGTCAGCTGATATGGGACAGTGTCAGAATCTTGTGTTAGTATAAAATTGTTTGTATCGAGTCCTGTAATGCTTCTCCCCGCTGAATCGGTAACCGATGCAGTCAAACATATATCCGGATGTGATGAGATGTTGATATCACTAATCTGTACATTTGGTCGTGTATTAGAATTGATTACAAAGTTCGCGCGAATTTCAGAACTATCTGTTGTAACTGATACAGCGGTAACTGGCGATGCTGCACTGACGATAACAGGATTACCTTTCACAACGGTCCAGTTTTGAAAGATATACCCGCCAGATGGGACTGCAGAGATGTTGGTTGCTCTTCCGCTGAAAACTGATATAGTACCTGAAGGTGCTGCCCATCCCTTACCGTCTGTGGAAACAGTTAATGTAATTGGAGATGTATTTAGAGTTGTATTGTGAATAGTGAAATCGTAATTGTAATAGGATGAACTTGATGTATAGACGCGAAAATAGTGACTTTCGCCTGCATTTGCAGTAATAGTAATCAGGGTGTCGTTGGTTGAATTGTAAATACTTTGCGTATACGTGCTAAATAATGAGTCTCTCCCATAATAATACAGATAGTTATTGTGTGTTTGAATATTATGAAGAGCTATAGCGAAAGTTCCTGTCGATGGAGCGGTGAATTTGAATCGAACTCCTGATGATTGTGAGTTCAGATAAGAGTGTTGTGTATAGTTATACTGTCGAACAGTGGCATCGATAGTATAGACTGAACAAGGCCTGAAAGTAGCCCTGATTGAAGCATCATTGGTAGTGGCTACATAAGTGGAGTATGCAGAAATATTATCAATTACTGGAGATCCACTTATGATGCTCCAGTTATTAAAACGGTATCCGCTGTTAGCTGTTGCAGAAATACTTGTTTTTACTCCTGAAAAAACCGAGGTCTGTCCTGAAGGTGTTGTAGATCCGTTGCCATCATTGGAAATTGTCAATGATAATGGTGGGGAGTAGGAGATGTCGAAATTATAGTTGTAATAGGAACTACTTCCAGAACTCACTGAAAAATACCGGCTCTGTCCGGCAGTAGCCGAAAAGGTTAACGTGTATGAGGATGTGTTATAATAGTAGTTACTGTAAGTATAAAAAAGGCTGTCAGTACCATAGTCGTATAAATAATTATTATGAGACTCAATATTTGAAATGGTAACAGCGTAAGTTCCGGATGACGATGGTGTGAATTTAAAGCGGACTCCATTAGAAGGAGATGTTTGATAGTAATGTTTGGTATAATTATACCGTCTTTGGTTCTGAGTAATCGTGTAGATTGAGCATGGCTTAAATGAAGCTCTGATATTTGCATCTGCAGATGTAGTCACATAAGTAGAATAAGATGTGGGATCAGCAATTGTTGGTGAACCACTTAGTATGCTCCAGCTGTCAAAACGGAAGCCGGGATTACCAGTTGCAGAAATACTTGTCTGTACTCCTGAAACAACTGCAGTTTGTCCTGACGGTACTGTGGAACCATTACCATCATTACTTACAGTTAAATCCAATGCATTACCAGAATTAATGTTGAAATTATAATTGTAGTAGGAGGAACTGGACGAGTAAACCCTAAAATGGTGAGTTTCACCTGCATTTGCTCTGA
>JBNKZD010000271.1:0-3551 GCA_050301235.1 Chitinispirillaceae bacterium
AAATAGCTGCATAGATATTGGACCATTTGGGGAGAGCCACCACCGTTGTCTCTGAGATCTATGATGAGGGCTTTGCTGCCCTCTACTGCCTGCATTGCTTTGTCGGCTGCAGGTCTGCCGGATGAAGGGTTCATAAAAGCATTTAGCTTAATATAACCGATATTGTTTTCCAGCAATTTACTTTCAACAAATCCCGCTCGTTTTTCCCGTTCCGGATTGGGTAACGTGGGAACACGCGTTGGAAAAATACGCATGTGCTTGTCGTGGTTTATAGACTGAACCTGCTCTGTGAGTGCAGTGGCTAATTCATTTATATTCTTAAACTGATCGAAATATCCGTTTTCCTGTAATGAGGTTAGATGTGCTGCTGTTTTTTCTGCTATATCAGGAAAAACATAGTTTTCTATGATCAGTTCGTTGATGCGACTGATGGTCTTTGATTGGTCTGACTTTTCAGCCAGTTGCTGACTGCAGGACCCTGATATAACACTGATGATCAGGAGAAAAGTGCATTGAAGGTGTTTGCCGGGTATCATACATAAACTTTACGTATCCCGGCAATTAATGTTTGTCTTACATTTCAGAAAAAATGATTTCTCCTTCTGCTTCAATCTTACTGATATGACGAATTTTCTTGTTGGGATCAAGTATGGTCCAGTAATCAGGATATTTAATCGTGACTTCCTTGCCGATCAGTTCATCCCTCATGGTTTTGATATCCAACCCCTGATCAATGCCACGGTTTATATAAAACTGTCGCTCACTACCCTCCAGTTGAAATACAACATCTTTAATGCCCCCTTCAAAAATCTGGGCGATTTTACCTTCGGTAATGAGAAGTTCATCTTCAGGTGGTTTCGGTACCGGGCGGAAAATTCCGGCGCCCATGGTTAGAAATATGCCAACAACAACTAAAATTAAATGTCTCTTTTTCGTCCTTCAAAAAATAATAAATGTGCACGTGTAAGCGGCGTTCGTCTTTCCTTAAAAAATCAACGAGTGGTTTGGGAAAACATTGCCTCTAAAAATCATTGTTTCGGTTTTCAAAAAAAAATCAAGCTTTGCGATAAGCGGCCACATGAATCATTTAGTAGGGTTGATTCCTGTGAGGCCTGAATCACTGTAGGAATTAAGGTTTTTTGTTTGTTCTGAGCAAGTATAAGTACCTTTTTCACAGAAACTTAATCAAAAAAACGACGATCAGGATACCGGATGTACTATTCTGCCGAGAAAGCAAGCGAAACGATCCGCCATTTCCCATCATGTTGCATCAATGTGAAGAGGTCAGTTCCGGTCCATTCACTCAGGTTGGATTCCGATCCGAATATGGCTTCATAGTTCACCCAGGCAATTGCAAGATTACCCTGAATTTCCGTCGTTATGTAGGTGGGTTTTTCTTCGAAAATCGGCTCGCTGTCCGGACCTTCCGGGGTTTTCTGTATGAACTCATCTATGGTACTCACCTGCACCTTTGCCACGGAGTCGCCGGGGGTTTGCCAGATCGTCGTAAGGGTAGCATTCTGCCAGAAATATTCTCTGTACGCGTCCCAGTCCCTGTTTGACATCACATTGTAGTAGTCATACAGAAACTGGTGAATTATCTGCGTTGTCTGAACCTCGGAAGTGCTTGATGCACTGGAACGGTCGTAAATAATGTTGAGATCAGGGTTTTCCTTGCGCCAGGCCTCCATAATTTCCTTATCAAAATAATTTCCGGATATGGAAAGTTCCTGCAGGGAGGGAAGCTTGCGGAGGGTTTGCATTTCGCTGTTGATATCCAGGCTGTTCATGGACAGGTCCAGTATTTCAAGGTTCCGGAGATTGCTGAAGCACTCCGGCAACTGCGTGTATCCGAGGCCGGATATCGACAGTACTTTTAATTCGGTCAGGTCACAAACAGACCCTGTAAGTACTTTTTTGGGAACATCGGAATTTAACCTGGCAGACATTGGCGGATAGATCTTCCATCCATTCTGGCCATCCAATAAAATGGAAATCGATTCAGCTTTTGTAAACCTGTTAATATCACCGGGAACTTCGGAAAGATTATTATCGGAAAGGACAATGGTAACATCAGATGCGTTGATGTCATTGTCGTAAAGTGTTTGCCGGGAGCATGAAAATTGTAACGCCGCAATTAAGAAAGCCAGGGTGATAAGATTTTTCATAATTTTAAAATTAGCGCCATTCGATGAGTGATAAACCGAGCCCTATTACGAACTGGCGATGATTATAGTCGATGAGTGTTTCGCCATATCCTTCAAATATTTCGAGACGTCCATGTAAAAAACCATCGATTGGAAATGCCCAGTCTATCCGTATACTACCACGGTTATTTTCGCCAAACCTGAGTGAATGAGTTGCATCAACCGTGATAAGATGCTCCTTGAATCTCCGGGAAACAATGGCCTGCATACGGCCATAATAATTGGTTATCTCCGGGTTTTCATCATCGCTGTCATTCAGCCGGATCCAGGGCTTTAAATAAATTTGCCAGAATTCACGTTCTAATCCAAGATGAAACACAATTCTGTTCCAGCTTCTGGATAAGGGGAGTGTTCGTCCGTTGGACTGGTGATTAAAGGCAACGCCCACGATACGTGCCCGAAAGCCAAGCAGCGGTAGGTTCATGCGGTAATTTAATATCAGTTCCGGTTCATAATTGGTTTCCCGGAATGGTCTTGATATCTCGCCGTTGTACAACTGCCAGTGAGATTTTTGAGTGTAGGCTGCCCAGACATCCAGATTCTTAAATATAAATCCACGGATGATCTTCGTTTTGAAGCTGAGTTGAAATTTTAATTCTGTTGCGTTTAACGGTATTTCTTCGTCAAGGGCATATTCCGGGTTAAAACTTTGCGGCATGCGGTTGGGGTTGGAGGTATAACGGGCAAACAGAATATAGGTGGGTTGATAAGCTGTTATTCTGAAATTACCAAGGACGTCGGCAGTATCAATTTCCCATCGCTCGGAAAGGGATCTGAACAACCTGGAATCAGCAAAGATCGGGTGGTCCTGACATACTGCGGGACTGGCAATAAGTAGCAGTAGTAAAATGAATGAAAATCTCATAGTCTCAATTCACTAATAAATTACTGATGTTCAGAACTACCGGGATAATTTATCATTCAAAATAAATTTTGAATGACCCTGAACCCAGGCTGCCACCCGCTTTCTGAATTCTTCCACAACTTCGGGATTTTCTGCAGCAATATTGGTGGATTCGTAGGGATCTTTTTCAAGATCGTAGCATTCAGCATTCCCTGAGGTTTCATTGAAAATGATCTTGAGATTGTCAGTACGTGCTCCAAAAAGATAATCCGACCATGGCGAAAAGAAGAATGTTGTATTCGCGGGGTTTGTTTCAAGTAGATTTTTGCCCTGCCATTCGTTGGGAATTGCAATGGCGGCCAGTGCAAAAAGTGTGGGGGCAATGTCAACCAGTCCGCCAATATTGGAATAGCGTTCACCGCTGAAGACATTACGATTGATCATCATCAGTGGCACATGAATATTTTCCTCATAGATTCCATTGCCATGACCCATCTGGT
>JBNKZD010000272.1:0-64337 GCA_050301235.1 Chitinispirillaceae bacterium
CGATACAGAAACTCACTGTTTTCAATGATAATTTCATCACCATGCCTTAGAACTACCTTATTGATAACTTTCTTTTTGTTCACATGCAGCGACACAGAACTATGCAGTTTATGTAGTTCATAGGTCCCGGCGGTATACAAAAGATGAGCAGCCCGCTCCTGAACCCCTTTCCCATCAATTCGTACATGACAATCAACTGAGGACCCGATCGTAACAATTCTCCCCTGCAATGCATATCGTCTGTTGTGTTCTTTTTCAAAAAGAATCGCTGATGAACTCATTATGGTAATTCCGTCTTTCTACGTGGTGGTAATGGTATTTTTTTGGTCTGAAATGGAAGAATTGTGACTGTTTCCCTGTAAATCAGTTTGCCATCAGAGCTCTTCCACTGAATATCATGCGTCCCGGATTTTACCTGCACATTAATTTTACTGGTTGCATCATAGTGATTGGAATCGACAACAATATGCCCGTTTTTTTCCGGAACATCAATAATAATCCAGCCATCAAGATTTCCGGTCTTGTCATCATTCTGGCGTACTGGAACTGGGGCCGATTGAAAAACATCGTCATCATTTTTTAGATACGCTTTAACATCCTCAACAGACGTCATAGTAACTGTGTACTTTTTACCGGTATGCATCCCTGTAAGAAAAGCTGCTACAATTGCTACAATAATAAAAACACCCGCTGCAATATACAACGGAAACGATTTTATCTTTTGTCTCGAAAGAGTACTGAATCGTGCGATTAAATCAACCGCTTCATGATTGTCGGGATTTTCTTCAAGTGATTCCAGAAGCAGGTCGTAACCTTCATCTAATCGTTTGCCACCAATCAACATTTGAGCAGCTTCAAAAAGTCGTGCCGATATTTTTTCTGTAGTAAACGTTTCTGCTTTAACAAATGATGTACTTACGCCTATCAGATCAGATGAAAATACAGACCATTCTTTTTTTACTGCTTCACCATTTGACAATCTTTTGGCTGGATCGACCTGAAGCAGCTTCGTTATAAAACTCTCAGCATCGCACCAATCAAGAACTTCTCTAAGCACCATTCCGGCAGAATAAACATCCGCACAGATCATATCAACGAAATCTCTGCCGGCTCGAAGTTCCGGAGCCAAAAAAGCAGGTGTTCCCTGAATCGTGTTTTTTGAGTTTACAGAATCATTCACCGTACGTGAGAAACCGAAATCGACAAGCTTAACACCTTTACCTGTTTCCCAGAAAATATTAGCTGGTTTGAGATCCCGGTGAGCAACCCCCTGCCTGTGAAGGTCTTCGATAGCATCTATCAATCCTGAAGCGATAAGCATCCTCTCGCTCTTGAGAATCTCATTTTCAAGAAGCGCATTCAGAGAGACACCTCGGATCCATTGCATGACAATGCAGACATTGCCTTTCCATTCAAATGCATCATAAATCTGCGGTACATAGGGTGATGAGATCTGAGCCAGAACTCTGGCCTCTTTACAATACTCTTTTCTTTTAATACTATCTTTTTCGGGAATTATTTTGAGCGCTACCCATCGTCCAAGATACTTCTGTTTTACACGATATACTGACCCGAATGCACCCTCACCTGCAGCCATCGGGTGTGAAAAACCATCCGGAAGTTTCGGGATCATTTACTGACTCCATCACTGGGATCACTCTGCACCTGGTTGCGAAGTAATTTCTCTGCACGTGCAAACCAGTAAAGAATCTCTTCATCATTGGGTGATTTTTGTAATGCTCTGAGCCAGTATGAGTGAGCTGTTTCTATCTGATTCTGCTCCCAGGCAACCATACCCCGATTAAACAGCGGTGAAACATCACTGGTATCCACTTTTATGGCATAATCAAAAAGGACAGAGGCTTTTTCAGGACGTCCGGTACGAAAGTAAATTATGCCGGTCAGATTCAGCGGGACGGAACTCAACCGATCATACTCAATTGCATGTGTCAGCAGTTCCAGAGCACCGATTGTGTCACCGGAACCCAATTTCATTCTGGCGTTTCCGGTAAGAACACTGCTTAACAATCCGTTTACTTCTCCGGTAAGCCCCAGAGTCCTTGCAGCTTCAATATGGATAATCGCCTGAGCAAGTGAAACAGTGTCACACTTCTGAGCCATTGCTTTCTGATATAGTGCTTTTCCCAATCCCAGATGTGCAAGTGCGCCTGAGGGGCGTTTATTCAGCTCCTGATCATAAAATGCGATCGCCCTGTCGTAATCTCCGACACTCAGTGATATTGCCCCTTTTTCCATATCAGACTGTCCGCAGTAGATTAAAAAACAGATAACAGAAAATATGAAACAGTGAACCCTTTTCAACGAAACCGTCCTGACGGATTGAATTTCAGAGTAGTGGATAGCATCACGCTGTAAGCCCAGACAGGAACATCAACCACAGCATCATCACTGTTCATACTTGAAAATGTCCTGCTCACACTTCCACTCAACCCTATTGATGCAATTTTTTTAATATCTTTTATAAAACTAACATCTGCCGTCAGAGTTTGATCAACTCTTTTTTTCTTGTGGACCAGCGCATAGGGACGACTCAACGTATCTTTAATTAACGGTTTCAGACTTTTTGTCCAATACCATGTACTATCAAGTCTATCATAAACCAATCGGGCATCATCAGTATTTGTATTAATGACAACAGGATCTACCCACTTATAAAAATCCATGAACCAGCTATTAGCACCTTCAATCGAAAAACTAAGATTGAAACCATGGTTAAATGTAAAATTCTGAGAGATGTTCAATTTTGTATTAATATAACTTCGGGGTAAAATCGTAGAAATAAATACAGTATCATGCAAAGGAGCATTTCGTGAAGCAGATATCATCGACACCGGAGTTACATACTGAGAATTTTCGTAAAAGGTATTCCCTTCAATGTACATCTTCCTGAACGAGTCAAAATCATACAGGGTATCATTTTTCAAATGTACACCATTAACAGAAATCGACAACGTATTCGATCGCCTCGCAGACCAGTCACGATTTCCAAGTAATAATAGATTCCAGTTATGAACACGTTTACTTATATCATAACTGTATCCCGTAACTCCCGAGAAAAAACCATCCTTTATTGATGTTATATAATCCAGATATACTCTATGCTTGTATGAAGTTGCCTCACTATGCTTGAAATACAGAAAATCCACATACTCATCAAGTCTGCGTAGTTCATATATTACCGAAAACATCCCGGAAAGGATGTAATAACGGAGCTGTCCGTATTCTTCAGAATAACTTGAATCAAGCATATGTTTTAATCTGAATTTATCAGGAGGATTGTACTGATAAAGATTTACACCTGTAGTAACCTCCAATCCCATGGATTTTCTTAACGGTATACTCCATTGAAGGTTAAAACCTCCTGATCCGGTACCTCTTGCCGGTTGGTTTTTCGGATATGCATAATCCAGATATGATGGAAGAATCTCTGCCTCTTTTGTAGAATTTTGCTGGATGCCACCTCGGAAAAACAGCGACATTTTCGGAATCAGATATCGTGCTCGATATTCCGGTACTCTACTCAAAGTATCAAACACCTGATCTGCTTTATCTTTTTGATTTGTGAGCGAATAAATAAAATAACGTTGTTTGAGTACTGAGTAGTATAATGGATGGCCGGGTTTTAATTTAATGGATAATGACAGTGCAATAGCGGTATCCAGAGCGCCTTTTGAGTTGTAAATTTCTGCCCATGCATACAACAGACTGTCATCAGAAAGCCCGTATGCATACGCCTGCCGGATTGAAAGCAGTGCGGAATCAAATTCACTTTTGTGAATCAAATGGAATGTTTTTTGATAAAAAATTTGTGATGAATCAGCCTGTGACGTTTCAGCATCATTTTCTGTAAATGAAAAAAGGATGAGCACCACACTGATGCTCCAGAAGCCACCAAGATAAAGATTCTTCATAGAACAATTCTACTGATATAAGCCAGAGACTACAATCCTTTCCCAGTCCTGAGGTGTTTTAAAGAATTTTCAATTATCATGGCATTAATACGCCGATTGTACACTATTTTCGCGATTTCGCTAATCGCCTCTCTCCCCAACCCTCTCTCCACTCGTGGAGAAAGGGAGCTGGAAAATACCACTGCGTTATTCTTTAATTTCCCCCTCTCAATACACCTAAGGAGAGGGGGACCAAGGGGGTGAGGCGAAAGCGTTCTTTGCGATTCTCGCTTTACCTCACAACTTCACCAACAAAACTAAACCTGCATTGAAATGCAGGCCACCCATCTGTTTTTTTTCTTTTCCGGCTCCCAGTCACATTGTCCCGCAGTCTCCCCGTCATCTTCAGAGTGGGTAAGGCGAACGTGTCCATGTAATTCCTGCTTAGTGCACAATGTTAAGCAATTTCGAATTCTTAACTATAATCATCCCATTACTCAAAACCCTGCTATCCTTAGCAGAATTTTCAATTACACGCCTCCCCATTATATCAAACAGCATTTCCGGCTGGTATATCCCTATCGAAACCTTGTTACTCTTTTGCACAGGATGGAATCTGATCGATGCTGGTGTTGTATCGATTTTGATTGAATTTACAAGATCAATATAAAAGTCAATATTTTTTTTCATTTCGGTTGTGTCACCAAGGACATATATTTCATACCCCTTTTTGTTAACTTCTGTATATTTGATATATTCATCCCAGCTGCCCGAGTTCGAGATCAGTGAATTAAATTGAGCGTATAATTCCATGGATCTTAAGCCACTTTGTGTTGATGAAGATGAATCATAAAAGACGACCGAACCGTAAGGATCAGACATTGGAATACCCAGGGTACTCACTGTGCTGCGAATTGTTAAAAGATAAGCAAGAAAATGGGACTTTGTCCACTGAAGAGGAGATTTGTATAATGTATCTTTTGAAAAGTCGGTCATCTGGATAACAACAAATGAGCTGTATGTTTTACTTGTATCAAAAAAAGTGTGTTGATTTACAGTATCGATATCCCGAACCCAGTTTTGAGGTAGATCTACGCTATAGCCAATTTTTGAGTCACTGACTGTAAAACTAAAAGCGATGACAGGAACAACAAACAGGAATATTAAACGTTTAATTAAACTGTCCATGTTTTTAAACCTCTTCAATTTAACAAGGTATACCCATATAAATTTTGTAACAGAATTTCGGAAAAATCATCCGGTTTATCTACCGGAACGATTCTCGATAAATGAGGGGGAATGTTCAATCTTTTCCAGATCGATCTCTTCGATAGCACGCTCAACCTGCTTACGAAGATCATCAGAAAGTGCTCTGGTCATTTCTGACCGGCGTTGTTGCACGGTTTCGGGAGTAGTAGCATGTTCCATGTGGCGATTTCCATTTATACTTTCGCTGGAAACTGTATCGGATACGTTTTTACTTTTCTCCGGAATAGATCGCACTATCTGATCAAACAGCATGTCCATTTTCTGATCAGGTGTGATTATGTTTGAGTGATCTGTACTTATTTCACTGTTTTGAGCAAACAGACAACCTGATACCATCAGAAGGATTCCGGATATTTTAGATACTGCTCTCATAGGTCGTTCCATATATTAAATAAACGTGGCGCCCATTGATTTCACAAGGACTGGATATAATTTGTTACATTCTCAGGGCACCACGAAATTTTTTTCACTTCCAGTCCAGAACAAAAAGAACCCGGGATTATCGGAAACCCGGGTCCAACTTAATAATTAATTACCTGTTGGAGTTGTTACCGGTTTTTTAGCTTGCATTTCAGCACGATGCGCTTCGATACGTGCCTGAATAGCTTTTAACTCTTCAGCTTTTTCCTGCAGACGTGCCTGAATCTTTGCGGCAGCTTCTTCAACCTGAGCTTTTACATCAGCTGAAGCATTCTCAAGTTTGCAAATTGCATTATGAAGTTCCAAATGTGCCTGGGTACACTTTGCATCCATAGCAGCCTTAATTTCTTCCGGAGTTTTCCCCTTCATCTGGTTCTGAAACTCTTCAGCAGCCTGACGTGCTTTCGCAACATCACATTCAGCCTGATGCATGCAGGAATCTAAATGTTGACGTAATTGTGTAGTAATCTGGCTCATATCACGTGTCTGCAAAGGACATTTTTTTCCTGTTGAATCTGCAGGTTGAGCGACGACGATTGCTGCACCGACCAGGATAACTGAAAGTAAGCGTTTCATGGAAACCTCCATTATTAAAATGTTTTGTGATTACCAGTCCTCATTTTGACGAGATGAAACATATTCAAACTGTGTGCCATTTCTGTATCTCATTGAATTTATTAACATTACGAAACATCCATCTTTTCATACCTAAAAAATTTTTGGGGTGATTTCACCTCACCTGCCGGAATTTAACACCGTAACACTTTTAAAATCAATACATTATCCTATATTTTATTTTTGATGTCAAAAGACTTCAATTGTTGATTGGATAACGATCGATCGAAATTTATTTTAGAAGGTTAATTTTAATAAAGTCGTTCAGGGTTCAACGTTCAGGGTTTAACCTTTAAAAACCTTTGAACTTTTGAACCTTTTGAACCTTTAAACCTTCTTTCAGAAAGTTACCATTCCATGAAACAAAAGGCACTAGATTACCATAGTCAGGGTAGAAAAGGCAAAATCGAGGTTATCTCTTCAAAACCATGCAATTCTCAAAAAGACCTCTCGTTGGCCTATACACCTGGAGTCGCAGAACCATGCCGTGAAATCGAAGCAGATCCAGAAGCGGCTTATAAATATACAGCCAAAGGAAATCTGGTCGCTGTAATCTCTAACGGCACTGCAGTTTTAGGTCTTGGTGACATCGGGCCACTCGCCGGAAAACCGGTCATGGAGGGTAAGGGCGTTCTTTTCAAGCGCTTTGCTGATATCGATGTATTTGATCTTGAAATTGATGCAAAAGATCCAGATGATGTAATTCGTATCGTTGCGAGTCTCGAACCAACCTTTGGCGGTATTAACCTTGAAGATATCAAAGCTCCGGAATGCTTCTACATTGAAGAAGAACTCAAGAAAAAAATGAAAATTCCTGTTTTCCATGATGATCAGCATGGAACAGCCATTATTTCCGGGGCAGCTCTTATTAACGCTGTAAAACTCCAGAATAAAAATATCTCTGAAGTGAAAGTGGTTTTTTCCGGCGCCGGAGCAGCAGCAATATCATGTGCAAACCACTATGTTCGCCTTGGAGTCAAGCGTGAAAACTGCATTCTTGTCGACAGCAAAGGAATCGTTTACAAAGGTAGAACTGCCGGTATGAACAGTTTCAAGGAATCATTTGCAGTCGAAACTTCAAAAAGGACACTGCGTGAAGCTCTGGAAGGTGCTGATGTGTTTGCGGGATTAAGCCAGGGTGGCCTGGTTGATCAGGATATGGTCAGAAGTATGACTGACCGGCCAATCATTTTTGCCATGGCAAATCCGGATCCGGAAATCAGTTACAACGATGCATGCGCAGCACGAAACGACCTGATCATGGCAACCGGACGTTCAGATTTTCCAAATCAGGTAAATAATGTGCTCGGTTTCCCGTTTATATTCAGAGGCGCGCTCGATGTTCACGCACTGAACATTAATGAAGATATGAAAGTTGCGGCTACCCATGCTCTTGCAAACCTTGCTCAAAGGGGAGAAGTACCCCAGGATGTGCTTGATGCGTATGAATTGAATACTCTTGACTTTGGACCACAGTATATCATACCTAAGCCCATGGATCCGAGAGTACTCGTTGAAGTAAGCCTGGCTGTGGCAAAAGCAGCTATCGAAAGCGGATCTGCACGCAGACCTGTCGATCTTAACGAATATAAAAAACAGCTAGAACACGTTTCAAAATCTTTGAGAAAGTAAATGAGACAGATCCATTTTGATACTATCGTGGAGTCGGTCCGACAGATCGCGCTTAAAGCGGCATTCGATCTGCCACCTGATGTTCTCAAACGACTCGAGCAAATGCATGCGGAGGAAGATTCCACGATTGGTAAAAGGATCCTGCATCAGATACTGGAAAACGCTGAAATTGCAGAAAAGGAAAAACTCCCGATATGTCAGGACACCGGTACGGCAGTTTTATTTGTTCAGATTGGAAATGATGTTGCAATTACTGGCGGATTACTTCCCGATGCGCTCAACGAAGGTGTTCGCCGGGGGTATGATGAGGGATACTTACGAAAGTCGATAGTTGCCGATCCACTTTTTAATAGAGTCAACACAAAAGATAATACTCCGGCATCTATTCATTATGATTTTGTTGCGGGAGATAAACTCACTATCACTATTCTACCCAAAGGTGGTGGATGCGAAAACATGAGCAATCTTGCCATGCTGAAACCATCAGATGGCAAAGAGGGAATTATTGAGTTTGTGGTAGCATCAATCGTAAAGGCTGGTGGCAATCCATGTCCCCCGGTGATTGCAGGTATTGGTATCGGTGGAACCGCAGATAAAGCATGCAGCCTTGCAAAAAAGGCATTACTCAGACCTGTTGGAAGTATCCATAATGATAAACAATATGCTGATTTTGAAAAAGAGTTACTTTCTCATATCAATAACAGTGGTGTAGGTCCTCAGGGGTTTGGTGGTCGTTCTACTGCTCTGACAGTACATATCGAAACTGCCCCATGCCATATTGCATCAATGCCGGTTGCACTTAATCTTAATTGTCATGCAGCCCGGAATGCATCAGTGACTGTTTAATTGCAGGTATAAATCATGATACAGATAACAACACCAGTAACCCCAGTACAACTTGCTAGGCTCAATGCTGGTGATATGGTACTTTTGAGCGGAACCATTTATACAGCCAGAGATGCCGCACATAAACGGTTTGCCGCAGCGCTCGCTGAGAATGGTAACCTTCCGGTAGAACTTCGTGGACAGATAGTCTATTATACAGGACCATCACCTGCTCCTCCGGGTAAAGTTATCGGCAGTGCAGGTCCGACGACCAGCTCCCGGATGGACAAATACGCACCATCACTAATAGAAGCAACCGGCCTTGGTGGAATGATTGGAAAAGGTAACCGAAGTGCAACTGTAATTGAAGCAATCAAAAAGTTCGGATGTGTCTATTTTGCAGCTGTCGGTGGTGCCGGAGCACTGCTTTCAAAGCATATTACCGCAGCTGAAATAATCTGCTATCCGGAACTTGGTGCTGAAGCCGTTTACAAATTAACGGTAAAGGATTTTCCACTCGTTATCGCAATTGACTGTAGAGGGAAGAACCTTTATGTTGATGGACCGGATGAATACCGGAAAAAAAGTAAATAAATTAAAAATAATATCAAGGAGTAACGATGTCTGAAGTAGCGATTGGAGAAAGTACCTACTGGGTAGGTGTGAACGACCGAACAACGGATCTTTTTGAGGGTTTGTGGCCAATTGATGGGATTGGTGCATCATACAATTCCTATATAATTAAAGATACAAAAAATGTCCTGATCGACCTTGCAAAAGCGATAAAAACTGATGATTTTTTTGACCAGATCACTAACATTATCGACCTCGACAAGCTTGACTACATTATTATTAACCATATGGAACCCGACCACACCGGCGTAATCAAAACTCTGCGTATGGTTGCGAAAAACGCCGAAATTCTCTGTACCCCCAAAGCGGTAAATATGCTCAAGGAGTATTATGGTATTACAGAGGGCATCCGTGCGGTAAAGGATGGGGAGACACTTTCTATCGGCAGCCGTGAGCTTCAGTTTTTTCATGTTCCGTTTGTTCACTGGCCCGAAACCATGGTGACGTTTGATACGAAAACCAACATTCTGTTCTCCTGCGATGCGTTTGGAGGATACGGAGCATTTCAAGGTACTATTTTTGATGATGAATGCACGCAGCTTGATTTTTACATCAAAGAATCACTCAGATATTATTCAAATATCGTTGCCAAATTCTCAAATTCGATTCTCAATGCGATCAATAAACTTGGTGGGCTGACAATTAAAACAATTGCCCCATCACACGGTCTTGTCTGGCGCAAAGAGCCGGGAAGAATCATTCAACTCTACAAAAAGTGGGCTGAATACAGCACCAACGGTGGAGAAAAAGGAATAACACTCCTGTATGGATCGATGTATGGCAATACTGAAGCAATGATGAATGCTGTGGCTCAGGGTATCTCTGATGGTGGAATCCATCCGGAAATCTTTGATGTAGCCCGTACTCATGTCAGCTACATACTCCCATCACTCTGGAAAAATAAAGGTGTGGTCATCGGTGCACCAACCTATGAAGTATCACTATTCCCCTACATGCAGGTTGCACTTGAAAAAGCACAACTAAAAAATGTAAAGTATAAAAAAGCGATCTACTTTGGCAGCTACGGATGGAGTAAAGGTGCATTTAAAAAGGTTCAGCAGCTGACAGAAGGGCTGAACTGGGAGATCACTGAAGGACTCGAATTTCCTGGCCAGGTTACACCGGAGCTATACAAACAAGGTTATGAAATGGGTAAAAAATTCGCACAGTCGATTGAATGATTGATTTCAACTTCTGCTTGAAATACACGATTTCAAGCCAATTTCACTTTTTCAGGAGATCACTATGAAATTTTCAATTCGAAAGCATGTTCTTCTTTTGCTGGCACTCGTTATACCTTTTCAAACGTATGCCGACATGTCAATAAAGCTGAAATGGCTTCCATCAATTGATCTTGAAGAGCTGGACTGGATCGATGAGACCGACCTGATGAAGAAGAATTTTAGCATTGAAATAAATGATCTCCGGACCTCTGGAAACGAGGTTGGCAGTAACATAGAGGACAGATCCCGTACTAAACTGGTCACTACCGAAACAGATTTACCTTCGTGGCTTAAAAACAGATTAACCTTCTGCCTTTCAAATTATGGTTTTATTTTCAACGAATCCAATCCGGCAGACTTCTCCATCAGGTTTGACATTATCGACTATTACGTTACAGAAGATAATATATACAAAGGAAAACTGAAAGCCAAAGTCTACCTTAAAAACAGCAGTGGTGAGACCCTCTGGGAAGATCTCATTGTGGGTAAATCATCACCATGGGGAAAATCATTCAGTAAAGAAAATTATCTTAATGTACTGTCAAATGTTATCATTGATGGTGTAAAAGTACTCCTGAAAGACACAGCATTTATATCATCTCTTGATAAGAAGAGCCCTGTCAGGACTGAAAAAAGTACCGATATCTGAAGTTCGTATACGTCTTGTTTGGGGCACGTTGCAACGTGCCCTTACCTGGATTTCGACAGATCCTGTGTTGTTTAATAAATATATGAAAATTCTAATAATTCGTTTAAGTTCCATGGGTGATGTTGTTCTAACGACATCGGTTGTTTCGGCAATCAGGAAGAAGCATCCTGATGCCCAGATCGATTTTGTTATCAAAGAACAGTTTGCACCTCTGATTCAATATCATCCTGCAATTAACCGGCTGTACACCTTTGGAAAAAAACCTGGTGCACTAAAAACATTAAAGCGGGAGATAATCGCTTCAGGGTATGATGTACTTTTGGATCTTCACAACACATTTCGCAGCAACTATCTCAAGTGGAATTGCGGAGTACCGGTGATCCGGACACTCTCCAAGGAATATTTCAGGCGTTTTCTTCTTGTAAAATTAAAAATCAACCGTTACCGCAACACAGGAACTTCGATAATTGACCGATACGCTCAAACCGCATACGGCTATCTTAATCTGCCTGTCGCCCATTCTCCAGAGATATATCTGCCGGAGCAGGTTGAAAAAGGTGTTGCTGAATTGTTGCCGGACACGACTATGCCTTCAATTGTACTGGTGCCCGGTTCGGCGCATCCGACCAAAGAATGGCCAATCCGTCGTTTCGCAGAAGCTGCATCACTGCTTTCCTGCAAATTCGGTGCGCGAATTGTTGTGCTTGGTGGGAAAAAGGAGATTCCTGCAGGAAAAATGATCAGTCAAAGTGTAGGTGCGCAGTGTTATAATTTCACAGGTAAAACTTCTTTGATCGAAACTGCAGCGATCATTAAAAAGTGCGACCTGCTTATCACCGTAGACACGGGATGCATGCATATCGGATGGGCCTTCCGGCGCAAAATGGTATGTATCTTTGGTTCGACCGTGCGGGAGCTGGGATACTACCCAGATTATGCAAGCGCAGAAATAGTTGAAAATAAAGGACTTACCTGTCGTCCATGCTCGCACAACGGTCTTAAAAGCTGCCCTAAAAAGCATTTCAGATGCATGAATGAGCTCTCGACCGGGATGGTGGTAAAAGTGGCCGAGAAGTTGTTAAACCAGTAGTTCTAAACATAATGTATATTTCTGACCCTCAGGGCATTATAATTGGGTTGGCACATAGACTATAAACCGGGGTTTTGATTACGGCTGCAAAAGTTATCTGGTTGCTGATATATAATATTTTTGCATTTCCGGTCGTGTACCTGATTTTTACAATCGGGTCTTTCAGTAATAAAAAGATCCGTGATGGAATGCGTGAACGGCGCAACTGGAAAAACAGACTCAAAGAAGATATTGCCAAACTTAAATACAAAGATGCAATCTATCTGTTCCATGCAACATCAGTCGGTGAGCTTCAGCAGGCGCTGCCGGTAATTCGTTTACTCAAAACTCACAACTCAGCGATATCAGTCGGAATCTCCTTTTTTTCACCATCAGGATACCATTTTTTTAAGGGTGATCCCAATGTAGATTTTACCTGTTACATGCCTGTCGATTCCTGGATCAATGCTAAAACATTTTTTTCTATCATTCGTCCTAAATGCTGGATTGTGTCAAAGTTTGACGTATGGCCAAATCATACATTCCGCGTTTATATGATGAAGATACCGGCATTCATTATCTCTGCAACGCTTTCTTCTTCATCTCGAAGACTTAATCCTCTGCTCAAATCGCTCAACAAAAGTATATATTCATGCTTTACAAAGATTTTCCCTATCTCTGAAGATGACCGTACCCGCTTCCTGACCGTGTACGACAAAAAAGAATCATGTGTTATCACCGGTGATACCCGATTCGATCAGGTGGTGTTCCGCAGTCAGGGTGCAGCAGAAAAAGCACGCACACTTCCCTTTGTAAAAACGGGAAAACAGTTTCTCATGCTTGGCAGTATCTGGGAGAATGATGCTACTGTTGTTGTGCCCCCTACTGTATCAATACTTAAAGATTATCCTTATCTGTATAGTATTATCACACCGCACGAACCACATGAAGAGTTCTGCCAGGCTATCGAAAAGCAGCTTAGTGATGCAGGAATCTCATCAGTCAGATTCACAAAGATCGACAAGGAAAAAGAGTGTACCGCGCGCGTCATCCTGATCGATACAATCGGTCTTCTTGCACAGATTTACAGCATAAGCACACTGGCGTATATCGGTGGAAGTTTCAGTACCGGAGTTCACAATGTGATGGAGCCTGCAATTATGGGAATTCCGGTTATTTTCGGCCCCCGTCACCACAACTCCTTTGAAGCACTTCAGATGAAACAGCATGGCGGAGCATTCGAAATAACCAATTCAGCGGAATATGATCAGATTGTACGAAAATTGCTGAATACAGAATCATATATGAATGAAGCCGGTAATTCGGTGAAAAAATATGTCCTGGAAAATGTCGGGGCAGCACAACGAATCTTTAATGAGTTAGAGAAGAGCCTTTGAAAGTAACATTTCCTAAAAAAATTCAGATCGAGACCACCATTCTCTGTAATGGAAACTGTACCTATTGTCCTCAAAAGCAGATCAAACGGCGCCCCCACTACATGCCTGATGCAACTATCTATAAAATCATCGATGACTGCCGTGGTCAGGGGGTGATTTTCAGACCGTTTCTGCAGAATGAGCCATTTACCGATAAGAGACTTCCGAATATCATTCGCTATATAAAAAAAGATCCCACAGCTTTAACAGAGATAAATACCAATGCCGGGTTACTTGATAAAGATCTTTCTGAAGCGCTGATCGATGCAGGTCTTGACTGTATCAGATTCTCCATAGATGGATTCAGCCAGGAAACATTCAATGCATCAGGTAAAGGAACCAATTACGAGCGTGTGAAAGAAAACGTAATCACATTTCTCGAACTGGCAAAGAAAAAAGCCCCTAAAATGGAAACCTATGTCCGCATGGTCGATATGGATATCAATAAACATGAGCAGAAATCCTATATCGATTTCTGGAGCAAATATACAAATGCACAGATCGTTCCTCTGTATAGCTGGCCCTGGACAGGCCAAACCGGCTGCGTCTCCCGCCCCTGCCCAAAAATCCGTGATGAGATGTTTTTCTGTGTTGATGGCAATGCGGTATTGTGCTGCTGGGACTTTGACGAGCGGGCGATTATAGGGAATGTCAATGATACATCCGTTGGCGAAATCTGGAATGGCGAGAAGAACCGTACATTCCGCGAACTTCTCACTCAGGGGAAACGGGAGGAGATCAATCTCTGCTCCCGTTGTGATGGATTTGCGACATTTGATTTTTCCAAGTGGCCGGGGTATTGATACTTACATCAATTATGACAACCCACGTACATGTGCTTTCAGGTGAGGTATCCGGTATGCGGAAATGCTGAACTGAGAAACACCACAAGCCATAAACTTTTCCAGACAATGTTCATCATTGACGATTTCTCCGCAGATACAGCACTCCCTATCAGCTTGTCGACATGCATCTTCAATGTTTTTGACCACCGGTAATATGTAGTCAATGCCCTTTTTGTAGTAGTTGGCAACATCAGGGTTTTCCCGGCTTGCAGCCATCACATATTGGATCAGATCATTAGTTCCAACACTGATAAAATCGGAAACCTCAAGTATTTTTTCAATTCCCAGTGCGGAAGCAGGGGTTTCGATCATACAGCCGATTTTGATTTTTTTCCGTTTAGAATTTAATTTTAATTCCTCCCGACATTCAGCTACCATATCCAGAACAGTACGGATCTCCTCCGGAAGTGTAACCATAGGCAAAAGAACTTTTATGTTAAACTCCTGATGAAGTTTCAAAAAAACCTTAAGTTGGGTCTTCAATAAAACCGGATTCCTGAGTAGGAACCGTATTCCACGAAGCCCAAGAAACGGACTGATTTCGTCAGTGGTGTTCTGAAGATACGGAAGTCGCTTATCACCACCAATATCAAGCACCCGGACAGTAATTGGGACATTTCTGGCAGGTTCGAGTGCTGTATATAACTGAGCATATAATTCATCTTCACCTGGTAGTGTCCTGTTCTGCAGGTATATTGTCTCTGTTCGAAACAGTCCGATTCCATCACATCCGGACTCTAATGCGCATTGAACTTCCTGAAGTGTACTTGCATTTGCCATTAAATGAATCATTCTGCCACTTCTGGTTCTGGAAACGCCCTTTATTGCGCGTAATTTATTGGCAAACTCATCTGCCAGAGTTACCTGACGATGCCTGTAAAGGGAAATGGTTGAGTGGTGAGGATGAATAATTGCCTTTTCTGCATTACCATCGACGATAATGGGTGTCCCATCACCTATCCCCCTGAGCGATGTTCCGTTTGTCAGCAATGCCGGAATACCAAGAGACCGGGCCATAATTGCACTGTGAGAGTAAATGCTTCCCTCTTCGACAATGATTCCTCGTGCGTTTTTTATGTCCAGCATGATTGTATCTGATGGAAGAAGTCTCCTTGAGATGATTATTGAATTCTCCGGAAGTTTTGCAAGTACACTCATATCTATTCCCAGAAGATTCCGAAGCAGCTTTCTGAGAATATCTTTAAGATCGTCAGCCTTTGCCCTGAACACTTCATTTTCAGAACATTCAAAGCGGTTAATCTGTTTACGAAAAACGTTTTTTAAAACCTGCTCAGCATTTATCAACTCGTTTTTCATTTCGGTTTCAAAAGAGTCAATAAATGCTTCATCTTCAAGCATCATCCGTTGAGCATCAAAAATGCTGCCTTCCTTTGAACTGATAGTATCCGAAACTGTATGACTGAGTTTGTGCAGGTCTTTTTTTACTGATAATAAAGCACTGGTAATTCTGCTCAACTCGTGGGAAATATTTTTTTCAGAAATACTGTACGAAGAGATATCACGGGTAAGAATATCGCGGTAAATAAATGCCTTACCTGTCGCGATACCCTCAGAAATGGATGTACATTCAAGTATCTGTTGAAGTTGATTACATCTCATAACATTCTATTCGCTTTGTTACAAACAATATTGTGTTTTTTATTAGCAATTCAGATACTTAAAATCGAGATTAAACCATTTAAGTGCTTCCACTTATGCTAATTTTAATAAAATGAGTAGTTTTACAGTTGTTTTCTTTCTGAAAAAAAACGATACTATCAAAATAATATGAAGCTTAATCCCTTAAAAGGAAAACCAATTCAAAATTCCCAAAAATTGTGCATTATTATTTTTTTTCATCAAACCTCCTATTCTTTAAATTACGATACAACAAGCATTTTAGGAGATCCTGTCGCATCCTATCAGCAAATAGTCTCCATAGGAGCTTTACCCTTCAGATTCACACAATTGCTGGAAATAAAATTATTAGGATCGGGAACCAGATCGGTGCAGCTTGCCGGAAGTTCCTGCGCGTATTTCTGAAGAAAAACATTGCCATAATGCTGCCATACTTTGTCAAATGTTGCCTGTGAACGTTTTTTTACAACGATATCGGTTGTCACAACAATTCTTCGTCCCCTGCGCATCTGCATTGACATATCCATGTCGTGAAAGTACATTCCGTCAAATGATGCATCATCAAACCGCACATACTGAAACAATTCGGTTGGTATTGCCATGAATACCCCTTCACAGGCAACGACATCAAAATCACCATTTTCCTGAGAATATACAACTGCGAAAAAATCGCCGTTTTCCAGATGCTGAACGATACGGCCTTTGATAAACGGTCTTCCGGCGGCGGTAAGCGAACATTTGTCCTGGAACAGATACTGCGTACCTGCAACACCAATCATACCGATTGACTGATCGGTAAACTTATTCCGGAGAATCTGTCCCCAGTTCATTTTCATAAAGTACACATCATCAGGAATAAAAACGCATATATCACCACGTACCTGTGAAATCGCATAGTTGTAAGCGGCAGCAAGTCCAACCCCGTTACTTCCGTCAATTACAATATATTCATGTTCAGTTCCAACAGTTTTAGCAACATTACGTTCCTGAAGATCACCAGCAATGTATTTCGTTGTACAGGTAATAACACTAATCATATTTAAACATCCTTTATTTTTTCAATTTTACATTTACTTTGTCAGCCGTTTTGATTTCACGTCCTTTCCGCAGGCTCTCAATTCCAAAACGTGACCTGATTGTGTCAGCAGTCATTTCTGATGTCTCAAGCCGCTCCTGACCATCACCGCCTGAAAACAGATCGGTCTGAACTTCATTTGTCAAATTCGTGATCCCAACACCGATAAGCCGCAGTGACCGTTCATGGACACTATCCATAAGTACAAGCGCCTGCTCGAATATGATTTTTGCGACACTTGTCGGCTGCACCATTGTGATCCGCCGGGAATGACGGGAAAAATCGGGCAGTCGCCACGTAAGCACCACAGTTGCTCCTCTGATACTACTGTGCCGTGCACGCGCCGCAATATCCTGAGCAAGTTCATAAATCACCTGACACCACTGCTGGCGATCTGATGAATCCCTGTCAAACGTGATCTCTCTTGAGATCGATTTGGCGGCATCAGCGGTTTCAACCAGACGCTCATCAATGCCTCTGCATAATGAAAATAGTGAATTTCCAGCTTTTCCGAAATGACGAATCAGCTGATCGAGCGGCATCTTCTGAAGATCACCTATAGTATAAATTCCCAGAGTCTGAAGAGCAACTGCACTTTTTTTCCCCACCCCCCAGATTTTGTTGACACTCATCGGTGCTAGCCACTCAAGAATCTTCTCACGTTCAAACGGTACAATCGTGATACCATCGGGTTTGTTCATATCTGATGCAACCTTCGCGAGGAATTTGTTGGGGGCAACCCCTATCGACCCGGTAAGGTGCTGCTCAGCTTTCAGAGCATCAGAAATTTTTTTTGCAGCTACCTGCATCGGGCCAAACAATTTTTCTGTACCCGTCATATCCAGAAATGCTTCATCGACCGAAATTGGCTCCACTCCCGGAGAGAATCGCTCAAAGAGATCAAAAATTTTACGGGAAACCGACTCGTATAATACCATATCAGGTTGGACAAAAATCCCGTTCGGACACCGGGAAAAAGCTTCATTGATCGGCATTGCCGAGTGGATCCCGAATTTGCGGGCTTCATAACTTGCGGTCGAAACGACTCCCCGTTTTCCTGGTTTAGCTCCAACGATGACCGGTTTGCAACGATATGATGGATTCTCGCGCTGCTCAATAGAGGCATAAAATGCATCCATATCTACATGAAATATTACTCTCTTCAACATCATCATCACCGGTTACGGTTCACAATCGCGATTTTCATATAAAGAAAATACTATCAGTCCTTAGTGAAAAACCAATGTATTGACAAGACCGTGGTTTGCATGTATATCTTGTATATAGAAGCCTTTAGAGCTCTTTTTATACGGAAAGGGAGATTATGAATCAGGACCAGTTCCAGCAAACTGAACTATTCGTTGACGAAAATGATACTGCCGAAAAGCTGATCAACGCAGGAAATCATCCTGAGGCAGCCGGAATACTCGTTTCGATCATTCAAAAAGATGACAGGAACTGGCGTGCATACAATAATATCGGTATTCTATCCTGGGTACGGGAGAATTGGGTTGATGCATATACGATGTTTAAAAAGTCCGTCTCGATCAAGCCCGACTATGCAGACGCACTTGTTAACCTCTTTGACGCAGCTCTAAAACTTAAAAAAATCGATGAAATCCGCCCGATTTTCAAGGTCGCAATCGAAACAAACCCTTCACTGGAAGAGGTTGTGGTTATGCTTGAACAAATGGAATTGCAGGGAAATGATATTTACCTGTGTAAAAGAGCACTTCAGGTAGGCACCTGGAGTCCACTTATCGATGAAGCAAAGAAGACTCTTGAAAAGGGCAACTATACTGATGCTCTCGCACTGTTTCTTAAATCAAATGACACCGAAGGGCCAAGCGCTGAAGCATTCTGTGGAATGGGGATTGTTGCGTTTTATCAAAAAAAGCATCTCGATGCGATAGCACTGTTTATCGAATCATTGAAACTCAACCCTCTGGATTTTGATACCCACTTAAATCTCCTTGATGCAGGAAAAGCGTGTGGAAGAATCGATGAAGTAAAAAAAATATTTGAAATTTATCGAAAGGAATTGCCGGAGCTCGAGGAAATTGCCCCGGAATTTGATAATCTGGTCGCATAGTGCTTATTTAGCATAAAAATAACACTCAAGTCCCCATAAAAAATTTCCGATACACAGAATGTAACGCCTGAAAACTCTGTGCACCTCCCTTGTGTGCGTTCCGGTACCTCGGCTTCCCCGCAGGAGATACCGGAAGAGTTAACGGGTCGAGAACAATCAAGAGCGGATGCTTTTCAGGCATCCGTTTCTTTTTCACCTTGCTTGAGATTGCTTTCAGTGGTATTTTAGTCTTTTAATAGAGGTAACTGCAAACCTCGCCACTTAAGCACCCCCGATTCAGGGTGCGTTTTTGAGACCGTTTGTCGAGCAGTGGTCATTGAGCGGAGTCGAAATGAGCGCTGCATTGAGTGAAGTCGAAAGGTCGAGACAAATATGGGTTTTGCAATTACCTCAATATTGACCTTTTTCCCAACCGATGATTAAACCGTGAAAATAGCAACTATATTACCACTGACTTTACTGATTCCACTCTCAATTTATTCAAAGTCCAGATTTTCTCCAGTTACTCCGACATTAGCTACACCGACCCGGATTCATGCAGTCACATTAGAGCAGCGATTTCGACCATTCATTGAGAGTAGAATCAAGAATCGGCTCGACCCGAAACAGCCCATTAATCAGATCAAAAATTCCACACTGCCCCTCGATATGGAAATTATGTTGCTGGCAAAAATGTGGGGTTCATTAAGTGATGAGTTCAAACGTACATACACAACCTCATTACTTTTCCCAGACAGTTTCGTAGTCTACAACTCCCCAGGTGGACATTTTGAAATCTATTATACTACAAGAGGCCCGGATTCTGTTTCTATTGTAGATACTTATGGCTACTCCTCTTCCCCACCATACATCCAAACCAGCCAGCCAAACGGAATTCCCGATTATATCGATGAAACAGCGTGGGCTTTGGACAGCACCTGGCGGATGGAAGTTGTAAGGTTCGGCATGCCTCAACCGTCTCCTTACAAAGATAGTGTCAGATCTTCTGACAGATACAAAGTTTTAATTCAATCACCGGGAAAGGGCAGTGAAGACGTTTACGGGTACACGCTCTTTTACCAGAGAGTCAACAACCACAGTTTCAGCAGTTTCATTACAATCAGAAATGAATGGTCTGCATTCAAACAGGAACCACTTAAATATGATGATAACCCCTCTGCTGCAATACGTGTTACCTGTGCACATGAATTTTTCCATGCGCTACAGTATGCAATGACATGGGACATGAAACGATTCGGAGCGACTATTGATTCTGCATCACTGGATGATTTTCCGATTACATGGACTGAAGGATGTGCGGTTACCATGGAGGAACTTGCTTTCCCGGAAGTTAACGATTACGTCCAATACACCACACCATTTTTTTCAAAACCAACTATCAGTTTTTTTCCGAAAAGCTCCTCATATTATGATCAGGTTTATTTACAATCACTATTCATGATTTATGAAACTACACGCATGCAGGATACCATCAGCATAATATTTCCAAGGCAGATGTATTATAACAATTTCGAAACACTCCTTCCGTTCGAAGAAAATATCAGCCGATCGGTTTCTACAACCGGTTATACCTGGCCGCAACTGCTGAATAAATTTCACACGGCATCATATTTCACAGGATCACGCTCGGACACTTCACGATTTATCGCGGATGCAAATAAATACCCAACCTGGGAAGTGGAAAATGATGGTTCAGGCCTTCGAACTATCAACGAAAATGCGGTTGGAATATATGGTTTGAAACATCAGCAATCTCACTATGACACTCTTTTTATACGGTTGCAGCCCTACCCCGAGTCCACTGTACCAGTTGCAACGGATTCCTGGGCAGCATCAATACTGCTAAAAAATGATACTACGACATCTATTGTTACAGCGAATCTGAACAATTACGGAAAAACATCACTGATTATTCCGGAGTGGAATACAAAAAAGGAATGCGTAGTAACCGTATCAAGCGGATTCAGTGACACTGCTCGTCAATACAGTGTTGACTTTACCCCTTGTAAAATCATGCATGACAGCGGATCCATTGATACTATTGACATGATTACTGCCGGTAAACTCAAACTGTATTCCGTAATCGAGGCATCATCACCACTGCGTTGTGAATTAACATTTTCATCAATTTCAATGAGCGGGAAAATGGCATCAGTGGCACTACTTAACAATATACAATTAACCGATTCCCTGTTCAACATCGATTTTCCTTTAGCCTGGCATGACAACGCGAAGATCACCCTTTACATTGATTCTTTACCAAAAAAAATGTTTCTGTATAGATGGAACCTGGAAACATCCGAATGGAAACAGGTTTCTGATACCTCCAATGGTGAACCCATCAGTACGATTGTTTCTGGCAACACTACATTTGGTTTTTTTACAGAAATTCCATCTACTGGAACAAAAAGGGTAATTGCATTTCCCAATCCACAGTACATCAGTAATGGCAATGGCACAATCGTTTTTGAGGGATATGATATCAGGAGTGCGGCGATTTATTCCCCAAACGGAAAAATGGTGTATCAAATCCCGCCAGCCCAGCTTCAACAAAGCACTCACCAGAATATACCTCAACATTTTGAATGGAAATTGAAAACAAAACAGGGCACACCTGTCGCACCGGGAATATATACTTTGATAACAAAACATTCATTGAATAACAAAACAAGTACCGATTACCAGAAACTGCTCCTGTTGCCATGAAAACCAACCTTTATTACACCCTTACAATGCTTATCCTTTTATTCTGCTGTACAGGAGGCAGGAAACAGAGAGGCATTGATACAACCATTCCAATAGAAAATGAACGTATCTACATTGCGCCACTGATTAATCAAACCGGTATCGAAAAATTGAAAGGGTGGCCTCAAAATACTATTGAACAGAATTCGCTTCTAAAAAATTTTACACTCATCTGGAAACAATTGAAATCCGAACTCCAGCGTTGTGAAAAATTCGGTTATTATACCGTCGTGGAAAACGATGAGCACCCGACAGTAAGGCTCTCGATCATGCTTGACAAGATTGAACTCACCCCCGACAGTCTTCTGATCCCTGTAAACATGCAGGTCGAGCAGATTCCCACTGCTAAATTTTTATTATATACTATCCCGACTTCAGCTTCGGTTCCCCAAAAAATTTCATCAGACCAATCATCGTATATCTGGCTGGAATCATTACTCTCAGAGTACAGAAGATTATTCCCCTTCAAGTTTGTAGTCAGTTTTTTCTACCCACAAAAACATTCTAATAAAAAGTAGTTGCCTTTAACTCTCTGTTATTCTACAATCTATAAGAGTTTGAAGCATATACATTCTTTCGATTCCGCAGAAGTAACTCCGGAACAATAGGGGCTATGGAATTACATACCAGCACACACTATGATTATAACGTGATTGGCCTGCAGGGTGTCATTAACCTCAGTGTTCTCCCATCACTGACCCCGCAATTAACTACATTCATTCAGAATAATCTGGATAAAAACATTGTGATGGATCTCACCGAAACAGTGTCGATCGATTCCAATACGCTGCGCATGTTTTTAAATATCAAAAAGCGTTTCGAAAGCCAGAATAAAAAATTTTTCCTGCTCCGACCGTCTCAGGATATTCTCACCCTTCTTGAAACGACGAATCTCAACAAAGTTATGACCGTAATCGCAAAACTCTCGGATATTCCACCTGAGGCAGATGCTAATCTGTACGAGAAATATCTGCCATTTACCATCCAAAAGGAACACTACCGGCAATTCCGGTGCAGTTGTGCAATATGCGGTTCGACAAATGTTATCGGTTACCTTTTTGACAAATCAAATTATGTCTGGAAGTGGGAAGAGGATTTCCTTTTCCCAGTATGTGAAGACAAAGAGGGAAATCCGTTCGATTTTTTCAGCATGCAACCGATAGTGTGCACAGAATGCTATATGGCATCGATTGACCCGGCACAGTTCAACCTCCTGGATGAGAATGGCCAGGAAGTCAAGCGTTCTGTCTGTGATGATAAAACAAAATACCTTCTTTCAAAATCGATTAAAAAACGTAAGAAAATGATGGAATCAGATACAGTCGTGGGAGAAAGTTTTTTCATGTATCCCCGAAATCGCAAATCCAGCTACTATTCGTATCTTCTGACAGAAAACTGCTCCAGAGCTGCGAGTATTAACAAAGAGGTGTTCGATCCATCAATGATCGGTTTTTTGAACTATCTTACTCTTCAGTATGCAGATTCAAACAAAGATGAGTTGGTGGATAATTGCAGAACATGGCTGACACAGGCTCTCAATAACAGCGAACGTTACCGGGCTTTTGAACTGGGCCGGATCTATTATATTTCAATGGTTGCAGCATTAATGCTTGGCAGAATAAAAGAGCTCATGAAACTCTATGAAACATTCACAAACATCATGAAAACATTTCCGCAGGAAGAAATGTGCACCGATATCGATTCTCCACATTTCTGGTATCAGAAAGCCAGTGCACTCTGGAAAAAGGAGATCCAGCAGAAATCACAAATTATAGCATCCTGAAGAAAATTATTTACAAGCAGAAACAATCACCAGTGCCTGTATCCCCTCACCTTTTCCAAACTCAGTTAATCCTTCCCCACTGGTTGCCGTTAAACCGACATTCTCGATCGTAAGTGACAACAGAGAGGCTATTGATTGACGAATTTCCTCACTATGTTCTGAAAGGTGAGGCCTTCTGGCTTCAACTGATATTGAAACATGTATCAATTTCCATGCACCAAGTGTTTTGAGTGCTTCGGCAAGATATACCCTGCTGTCGGTAATCCCCTGTAGCAGACAAAGATCATCACTGATCTTCCCAAGAATGTTCACACCACTGACGCCTGAAATTGCGTTTGTAATGGCATGCAAAATAACATCCGCATCACTGTTACCCATCAGGCCCCTGTGCCCATTAATAATCACACCACCCAGCATGAGCGGCTTTGACGAACCAACAGGTTCGAATCGATGAGAATCCTGTCCAATTGCAGAAATATGCATGTATTTGTACATCCTTTCGTCAGTTAACAACTTCGTACAGAAGCGGTATCATACACTTTACGATATTTTTTTACTGGTCCATCCCATGAAAACAGTTTTAACATATCAAACCCATTTACAATTACTTCTGCATATGCAGTATCATTCTTATACAAATCAATAGCAGACCGTAATGCACCCTCTGCAGCACTTACAATTGACTTGTAGAGCGGATTGGTTAGCCGCTCCTGGAGTGTCGATTCCAGAAGAGGACGCCACAGCTTCGAAGCAACCGCTTCATCAATGGTTTCTCTGTAAAGAATTCCCGTAGGATTTGAGTATAGACTTTTTTTATCAATAACAGAATCATAAAAAGCCGGGATAACACAATCATTCCACGGTTCTATTTGAATCCACAAGCCTCCTGTTCCACGTGCAATTACAGGGGTCCCCTGAATATACGCTTCAGTAGCTGCACCAAATGGCTCATACAGTGAAGGCATTACCAGAAATGTAGATCCGGCGATACACTTTGTATACTGATCCAATGGAATCCTGAATGGCCAGATAGTTATATCACCCTTACAACGTTCAACTGATTGTTCAAAAAATTCAAGATCCGAACTCACACTTGATGGACAGAAAAAGAGTTTTGCACTGCCTCTCTCCAACCGTTCGAACGCCTGAAAAATAACATCAAACCCCTTTTGCATCATATCAAGTCTTCCGGACATGAATAAAATGGGAACGTCATCATTAATTGATTTACAATCAATTTTACCAATACATCCGGGGTAATTCTGTTTGTCGAGAAAAGAAACCAACTGTTTACGAATATTGTTTTTTCGTTCCAGAACCGATTCATAATCGCCCTTGCGAGCCTTTCGTATAATCGTTTGAGGATAGGTACAGGTACTCTCACCAAACATTCCATTTTCTATACCAATCGGAGGGTTCATTGCAAACTCATGCTGAAGATGGTCGGTAAAAAAACCATACTGAATCGGGTCACCTGATAACTCAAGTGCAAATGGTGAACTGACGGTAGTCAAAGGGCCATTGAGCCACGGAAGAGAACACTGCAGGATGGTATGTCCGGGAATATCCAGTCCGAAAAAGGTCAATTTGTCCTCACGGGAAATGCCTGAATCAAAACTGTTATGAAGTGTCAGAAGAGTTTTTGCGCTTTTCAGGACATTGCTGACAATCGCGAATTTTGAGGTTATCGCAACCGGTGCAGTCTCCCAGTCATTGGCATGCAGGATGAGGTCTCTGTCATATCCAAGTTTGGATAACACCAGCGGTACAGCAGCAGAAAAAGCCAGTGCATCATGGAGTAAATCGGTTTTATTCACATATCCATACGGATTTTCACCCGCGTTGAATCTGCCTTCTATTCCTAAAAAATAGACAGGGATATCGGATGTGCTGTCTTTATAGCAACTGAGGACACCTTCATAATTACACAGGTGTATTTTCGTATCAGAAAGCACTTTCGTCAAAACACCTGCCTCTGCAGCCTCCTTCACTGCAGTGCAACCGGTGTGAAACGGGGTCAGACAAACAATACGTTCATTACATTTTTTCAACATGGGAGGCAAAAGGCGGGAAACGGCGGCAAGGCCCCCCAGAGATGCAAATCTATTTTCAAACGATAAATACACTACCGTCCGGCTTTTTTTATTAAAAGTACGTTGTGCCCGCAGTAGTGTATCTATTTCTCTTTGAGAAAACAGTTGATGAAAACGATGCTGAAAAGAGGTCCAGCTATCAAGTTTTACCTGAAAAATGTGATCAAATTTGCCCGGCTGCATCAGTTAAACCCTTTTCCTTGGACAATGTAGAAGATTGCAGATGCATCACTTCATTGACTTTTTTTGTTTTTATCCGCGCGTTCCACAGTAGTGGAATTGTCTGCCAGAAAAGCCCGGCAAGCGCAGGTAGTAATATATTCATTAACAATATTAAACCCGATACCCCAAATGCTGCAGCCCGTATCGTCATTGTATTCTGCTTTGTCGCAACAGCAAGCGGCAAAAGCAAAGCAAATGTGTATTCACGAATACCGATATTTGCAATTGATACTGGTAAAAACAGCATACCCGTATAGGCCAGCGTTGAAACCATGACAGCATCCACAAATGAACAATTCACAAAGATTCCAAGTATATAAGCGGCCTGCACAATCAACAATCCATGGTGTAAAGATGAATGCAGAATTATTCGAGGGAAATCAAGTAATTTCATATTTTCGAAAGCGCCGGAGAGTAATTTGTAATGTTTCACCGGTAATTTTTTGCTTTTTCGCATTTGAAAGTGCATAATCAGAAAAAACAGTAGAATGCAAACGGTAGTAATGACCGTTGCAACAGACAGAACTGCCGGCACCTTCCGATGCAGCATGAACAATTCGATTGCCAGGACTGGAATTGCAGCAAATACAACAATAACATTACCAGAGAGCCTGTCAGCAAGAGCCGAAAACACCATTGTCCCTTTTTTGGAGGGACAAAGATCAACACCCCTGAACAACTCACCAACACTTCCAGGGGTAATAAATGCAAGCAGATTTCCCCAGAGTAATCGCCGAAGCGCGACTGAAAATGATACAGAAACTGAAAGATCGTTTGAGATCCGGTACCAGCGAAGCGATTGAACCAGGAGTGCTGCCGCAGACAGTAAGAAAACAACCAGCAGATTCAGAGGATCTATCCGCTGAAGAAGCAGACCAATCTCCCCGGTGGAAATGGAACGATTCACGAGTAATACAAAAACAATGGTTATACTCAACTGAATATAACGTGATGATTTTCCGCCAGAGAAGAACTGTTTTATCATTTTCTGAATCAGGAGTTCAACTTTCACCAGTGCACCTTTAAAATCTGTAAAATAACTTCAAATGCGGTAGTCTACAACATATTTACCGGATCAATATCTATTATAGTGCGAATTGATGAGGATTGCGCTGCGGATTTCTGTCGGATTTCAGAAAGGGCAGTATTGAGCACCTGGGGGTTACGAGCTTTAATCAGGATTGAATAACGGGTTTCATTATCAATTTTTTCCAAAACTGCGGGTGCAGGACCAAGTACCATCAGCATATTTTTGGCAGATTCACGCAGCATTCTGCTTATCGATTCGCTGAATACAATAACGGCAGACTCATTCTTCCCTTCAATGATTACCCTTGCAAGTTTTGAAAAAGGTGGATAATTGAGTTCTTCGCGTAATGAGATTTCAGCATTGAAAAAACTGTCATAATCATGCATCGAGGCGCTTTTAATAGCAATTTCTTCAGGATTATAGGTCTGAATAACTACCTTTCCCAGATTATCGGCTCTCCCAGCCCGACCTGCAACCTGGGTAAGAAGTTGAAACGTTCTTTCTGATGCTCTGAAATCTGGAAAATGCAACCCACTGTCTGCCTGAATCACTCCTACAAGTGCTACACCAGGGAAATTAAGCCCCTTGGCTACCATCTGTGTGCCTAGAAGGATGTCTGCATTTCTCTCAGAAAACTCGCTTAAAATGGTTATATGCGATCCTTTCCGACGAGTTGTATCCTGATCCATCCTTAAAATACGTACACCTGGCAGCATGTCGTGCAATAATTGTTCAATTTTCTGAATACCTGTGCCCTGATACTTGATTTTTGTTCCTCCGCATTTTGGACAGAGATCAGGAGCGCGATGTTCGAAGCCGCAAAGGTGACATTTGACTGAATTATCGACCCGATGATACCGGAGATTCACCGAACAATTTGGACAGCTGCTCGTGTGCCCACAATCCTTGCATACCAGCACCGTAGAGTACCCCCTACGATTCAGTAACAAAATAATCTGTCGCTGAGCACTGATACTCTCTTTCATAAGCTCAACAAGACGAACTGAGAACGGACACCAGTTGTTTTTTGCATGCTCCTGAACCATATCGATAATTTCAACTGCCGGTAATTGCGCTCCCCCAAAACGTCTGATCAAACGTATAAGTGTATATTTCCCATTGATAGTGTTATAATAGCTCTCCATGCTTGGGGTAGCACTTCCCAGAACCACCAGCGCCTTTTGGAAATGGCCTCTCATCACGGCTACATCACGGGCATTATACCGCGGTTCCATATCACTCTGTTTGTAACTCTGATCATGCTCTTCATCAACGATTATAAGTCCAACATTATCTACAGGAGCAAGAACGGCACTTCTTACCCCGATTACCATTTTTTTATTTCCGGTAACAAGCTCCTGAAGACTATCCCGCCGCTCACCATCAGACATATTGCTGTGGATAACAGCGATTACATTTCCAAGCTCACTCTTGAAACGCTGGATTGTTTGTGGGGTCAATGAAATTTCAGGAACGAGAATAATGATACTCTTGCCGACATTCAGAACCCTCCGCGAAAGTTCAATGTAGATGTGCGTTTTCCCGCTGCCGGTAATGCCATGAATAAGAAACGGTTTCTGAGGATTTTCGAATTGAGCAAAAATGGATTCGACCGCTCCAGACTGTTCATCACTGAGAATGATCTTTTCTGATGAAGATTCTACAGCCAGTTCATCAGCCTCACGCACCACCACTTTTTTTTCCCGGATGACAAAGCCGTATTTAAATAGATAATCCAGCACCGAATTCTTGATGCCGAGTTTTTCCATAGCCTCAGATTTTGTTACCGCGCCTTTGGCAAGCAACTCCTGATATGGTTGTAAATATTGTGCCTTGAGTTCATGTATATCTTTGGAAACAGCAGTGTAATAAAAAAGCGTTTTGGATGATGTTGTCAGTATACCCTTACTTACAATCGGCCTGAACACTCTTCCCAGGTCACAATGGTAGTATGCCGAAATCCACTCATATAGCCGAATCAGACTGGTATTCGAATCAGTCCAGTGGTCGGTTTTGATATCAAGAATCTCCTTTAACTTCGGAAATTCTGATGATGAAACTATTTGAACTGCAACACCCCAGATTTTCCGGTTTTTAACTTCAACCTGCACTGGCATGCCCGGATGCACTTTACCCAGTAAATTCTCTGGAATCCGGTAATCATAAACCCCTGGAATAGCTATTGGAAAACCAACTCTAACTATAGAGTTTTCAGGGAGGTTAAAACAAGAAAGTTGTTGACTGGCATGATTCTGCATGGTATAAATTTAGAAGTCTGACATTGAAAATTCTGGCAGGTACACTACTATAGCAAAACTAAATAATGCCCAGGCAGTAAAAAAGTATTCTTTTATTCATATCGAGTTTATACGTGAAAATACAAATAAAGCAGCTCAAACCGGGAATGACCATTTCAACTGATATTATAGGCCCGGGAGGAATTATTCTGGTACCTGCGAATAAAGTGTTGAACAACGAGATAATAATCCTACTTTCCAGAAATGGTGTTGCGCAAGTAGATATAAAAGAGATTAACAATCCAACCCTTATCACAAAAGTAAGTACTACCCAACCCCCGCCAGTCCAGAGTATCGACCCCGAAATTGCCAGAAAACAAAAACTTCCCACATTGCGGACTATCATTTCCGATGATAATATGACCGCGACACTAATAATCGAACCTACACTGCAGGATAATTCAGATCTTACTATCGAGGATATCAGAAATGTTCTCAGCAGTAACAAAATTACTACGGGGATAAACGAAAATTATGTAACAGCTGCAGTTCAGAATTGGAACCAGAAAAAAAAACGTTATGAAATTGCTGAAATTGCATCAGGTATTCCTCCGGAACCTGCTGTTGAAGGTGATATATATTTACCGTTGCGTCACCTGACTTTTGAAAATGACATTAAACAAGTTCGAAGTAGCCGCTACATCTGGCAGAATATCGAGTTAGTTTCACAGATACAACACGTAAAACCAGGGATGGTTGTCGCTGAGGTACAATCAGGAAGACCATCAATTCCGGGAAAGAATGTCAGAGGAGAACTGATTTTTACAGAACAGGTTATTAAGCAGGAAATATCCTGCGGAAATGGTGTCAACTTCATACCCGGCAAGAAAAAGTATACATCTATCATGGATGGTGTACTTTGTTATTACAATGATACCTTAGATGTTATTCCGGTCAGTTTTGATGGAGCTGTTGATCTTGAAATCTCCACCAATAAAATGACAGCCAACCTGATCTTCCATCCGCCAGTTGAAGACGGTTCACTGCCTCTGGAAAAAGATATCCTTAACACTCTGCAAAGCTCTAATGTACTTCATGGAATAGATGAAACTCGTCTTAAAGAAATTGTTTCAGGATTGAAAAGCGGACAAATCCCTGAAGTAAAAGTAACAATTGCACAGGGAACCGCACCAGTTAATGGCCAGAATGGAAAAATAACATACCATTTCAACACACAGACATCACTGAAACCGAAACTGAATCCTGATGGCAGCGTTGATTACAAGAGTGTTGACATTGTAATATCTGTCAAACAAGGTGATAAACTAGTCACACTGGAACCTCCGGAAAAAGGGGTTCCAGGAAAAAACCTGTATGGTGAACCAATCCAGTGTACGGATGGTGTGCCGGCGAAAATGCCGATCGGTCCTCATACAGAAATTGATCCACAGCATCCCGATACACTGATCGCCTCGACTAATGGGATTGTTCGGCTTGTGGGACCGGCAGTTGAGGTTTGCGAAGGGTTTATCATCAATGGGGATGTGGATTTTTCCACTGGGAATGTCAAGTATGATCACTCGGTGATTGTAACCGGAGATATCAAATCGAGTTTTGATATAGAGTGTGGTGGAGATCTGCAGATTGGTGGAACAATTGAAGATTCTAATCTGAAAGTCGGTGGAAATGTCCTTTGCAGGTTTGGGTTCTGCGGACAGGGTAAAGGGCTCATCGATGCCAAAGGTGATGTCAACCTTGGTTTTATGAAAAACCAGACAGTCCGCAGCAAAAGGAATGTAAATATTGCTCGGGAATCTATTAACAGCACTATATTTGCAAAAGAGTCTATTCAGATTCATGGTAATCCATTGTCAGTGGCGGGTGGATATCTTACTGCAAGTGAATCTATAACCGTGAATTCAATTGGAAATCACAGTGGAATTAAAACATTATGCGAAGTCGGATTTGATTATACTTTAGGAGAAGATCTCCGAACTCTTGAAGTGCACCTTACAGAACTGGTTCAGAATCAAACCAAAATTGCCGAAAGTATTAAAAAAATCGATAAAACATTATCGTTTCAACGCAAGCTTTCCATAAAAGATCAGGCAATGAGAGCAAAACTCAAAGAATCACTGACCAAATTTGACCAGCAGATTCAAGCTGTTGAATTACGTAAGAAAATAATTGAGAAAAAAATGTATAATTTTGATAAAGCGTTTATTAAATTTGAGCGATCAGCTTTTCCTGGAACATTATTTAAATTCAGTGAGCGTCACCACCTCGTCAAGGAAGAGATTCGCGGACCTAAAGTTGTCAGATTGATAGATTTTGAAATTAAGATACTCTGAGGTATTTATGCTGGAAATCCAATTATCGATGTTACAACATGGCCAGCTCATAGATCATGAGTTGTATGACAAAGACGGAAATGTGATATTTCAAAAGGGGAACAGGGTTTCAAAAGAATACTTGGATTCCTTGAAACAACGTGATATTTCCACTCTTTTTCTCATGGATGACTTTCAGGATAAAGAGCTTGAAAAGATCCTATCCACTGAATTTCAAAACTTTGATACTATCGATGCAGATATCAACGTGTCAAATACACAGCCAATACCTAACATCATTCCTGAAGTTTTCAGTGAAATAAAGTCGGTAAAGGGTGGCAAAAGTGGTCTTATCCAGCTTCTGGACAGTAAAAAATGTGAAAAACTTGATAATATTATCAGTAAAGACTCTGAGGATAAACCGGTTGGGGTCCCACTAAAAAAAAGTCTGAAAGAAACGCAGGCAGGCAAACGTGAAGAATCTGTCAAAATTCAGTTTAAAACAAGTTACGAAAATGCCCTTGAGCGTACAAAAGTATTACTGGATAATCTTGCAGCTGGTACCGATGTAAGCCTGGCCTCAATCCGCCACATTACTAATCAGCTTATACAAACATTTCTAATGGATAAAGAATTTCTGTTGAACCTTTCGACGATCAAAGCCAGTGTGGGAGATTACCTTTATAACCACTCTCTCAACACTAGTATTCTTGCAATCAACATTGCTGCAGCTTGTGGTTTTAATGAACAACAGGTAACCGAAATCGGCATGGGAGCACTTCTTCATGATGTAGGTATGCTTCTGGTTCCCCCTGACATTCGTTTAAAAAATGAACGTGTGACTGAAGATGAGTGGTACGAAATCCAGAAACACCCAATTCTCGGTGTACACATATTAGAAAGAATCGATAAACTTCCCCCTGCGGTAACGGTTCCCGCATATCAATCACATGAACGTGAAAATGGGAAAGGATACCCTAAACAGCGCAGTTCCCGTCTTATTCACCCTTTCGCAAAAATAACATCTATCGCAGATGTATTTGAGGCACTTACAGCTCCCAGAGCATACAGGACAGCAAATATTCCGTATAAAGCAATGGAGCTTGTCATTAAAATGACCAAGCAGGGCCTTCTTTCCGGAGAACATGTTAAAGCTCTCCTTGAATATACCTCCCTGTTCCCCATCGGGTCTCTGGTTGAACTCAGCAATGGCTATATTGGCAAAGTTGTACAATCAAACGGGACGTCGTTTGCAAAACCGATAGTTTGTGTATTATCAGATAAAAGCGGTTCTTTATTGCCTACAGAGAAGCAATATATTGAAGACCTTTCAAAAAACACATCTGTTCAGATTGTCAGAGCTAATCCCAACACATCTGCAATGGTGGATTTATTAAGCGGATTCTGATTTTGCAGCTATGTTTAGAACGTTTTAATAACTATTTATGTTTTTCGGGTGAAAATCGTAAGACATTTAATGGAGTTTCGCAAGCTCATTTTTCAATTCATCACTTGTTATGGCGATCGTCATAAACATGGAAAACCCGGAAAGCTCAATTACTTCTGATACAGCCTCATTGGGACCAAAAAGAATCATCTTTGCTCCACGATCTTTTAGTCGCACATGACATCGCACAAGAAGTCCCAATCCCTGGCTGTTAACAAAACTCAATCTGCTTATATCAAGTACAAGAACCGCACGGTTTTCTACAATGAACCCTTCCACAGCAGCTTCAAGCGAACTGAGATCATCTTTTCTCCATAGTTGGCCTATCAAATTGAATGTCGAAACATTCCCAGTAACTGATGATACTATTTCCATATTACCTGCCGTTTATAAGTTTACGCCCTAATACACGGTTGCCGCGCTGATTATATTCTACATAATCAAGATAATTACGGATAAGAAAAACACCTCTCCCATGATCTTTCATGATATTTTCGGGACTCAACGGGTCCGGAAGATTGTTGTAATCGAACCCCTCACCCTCATCGATGACACTTATGGTTGATGAGTTGGTAGTCACCTTGTAAAATACGGTGACACGCTTGCTGCTCTCACCGTTGTTTCCATGTATAATAGCATTGGTCAGCATTTCGAAAATGCATATTTTGAATTGTTTGATTTTTTTATCTGCAAATCCGTTTCTGTCCATATCCTTAAGAATAGCTGCACAAACACGTTCAATATCATTGAAACTGCTTACCAGCAGGATATGCGGCTCATCATCTTTTGTAAACCCAGAATCTGCAAGCAGATAATCCGAATTTCCGACCTCAGTAATTAAAAGCGTAAAATCATCACGTAACGGTGCGCCACTGCGGAACTGAGTCTGATCCATGACAATAAGGTCGAGTAACTGCTGCAAATCCGTACTGCCATTCTTTAAAAACAGATCTTTTAACCGTTCACTGCCATACAGTTTCCCATCGGTACTGCACCCCTCTGTCAATCCATCAGTATAAAAGAGAATTTTATCCCCGGCTGCAAGCTGTACTTTCTGATCCCAATATTCTGCAAGATTCAGAAGTGCCGAGTGCCCGATAAAAAAACCTTTTGAATCCAGTTTGGTAATAGTGCCAGACTTGTTATTAAACACAATCGGAGGCACATGACCAGCTCTTGAATATACCATCGAATTTACAATGGGATCGATAATACCCAGAAAAGCAGTAAGATACTGTTCGGTTTTGATAAATTTGCACAGCTGCTTATTTACTTCACGAAAAACCTCAGCCGGTGATTCCGTCTTCTCAATATTGTGCATGAAAAGCATTTTCGCCATTGCGCCTATCATGGCAGCAGGTATTCCATGTCCACTCACATCAAATATGAGCACAGCTATTTTCTGATGAGGTGTTATAATAATATCATAAAGGTCTCCACCAACTTTTCCGGTGGGAATATACACCGCTGCAGATTTTACATTTATAAGCTCTGGAAAATCATGAGGAATGAGCCCTTCCTGAATTCGTTTTGCAGTCTCCAGCTCATCCTCCATTTCAGAATGAATCCTGCTGAGATTGTAAGACGCTTCCTTAAGCAGAACATCCTGAGAATCAGCCGTGCGTTGCAGTTCCCTGATCTTCTCGCCCTGTTTTTTAAATTCCCATCGGCTGTTTCGATACAGATCAAGAAGCCTGGAGCGCTTACATCGTTCCCGTTCTATTTGAGTTAATGCATTTCCGGTGTTTGCAGATGTCATTAGTTCACCTGAATGGGTCAAGTGGTACGATTTTATTATTCTTTAAACGCTCACGATCCTTATGCGCAGCTTTTTTAAGAAGTTCTTTTTCCTTCAACGTAAGTGACTCAATCCCCTCCCGATTGATTTTATCGAGAATCGGATCAATCTGTTCCTCAAAAAACCTTTTATTAACATTCGCCCTTTTGATTTCCAGCTTGCGTCTTCGATCATTCAGTTTCTCTTGATACTCTCTGAAGACCTTGAATATGTAAGGATACAATTTTACGTAAAATATTGCCACAATTATTCCACCCAGATGTGTTAAATGGGAAATATTTCCATGCGGAATAAGCGCACCATATACTGAATACAGAGCATACCCCAATACAAATATTCTGATATTAACTGGCAGCACAAAAAAGAGCAGTATCTGTCGCTCTGGAAAATAAGAAGCATAGGCGGTAATTACCCCAAGTACAGCCCCGGATGCTCCAATTACCGGAATAGTGATTGCCGGTGTAAAAACGCTGATAATACTGAATAATCCTGAACCAACGCCACAAACCAGATAGAAAACCGTGAAACGCCGTGTTCCCCACAAATTCTCCAGTTCGATACCAAACATCCATAATACAAGCATGTTAAAAAGAATATGCAGAGGAAAGGTGGAACTGGTGTCATGCATGAACATGTAGGTCACCAACCGCCACACTTGTCCTTTGACAAATGTTTCATATGGTATCAGCGGGAAATAGTACCGCAGCAGCGTTCCAAGAACCGGAAGCAACTGAAGAAAGAATATACCGACCGTTACTATCAGGAGCCATTTAACTCCCTTTGATATGGAACTGCCCGAATAGGTAAACATTACATTATTTCTCCTTGACTTTTAATCACAGAACCCATATTTTTTCTGAAGCCTGTTCCTTACATACTCCGGAACAAAATCGGTAATGTTACCATTAAGACGAGCAATCTGCTTTACCATAGTCGAGCTGAGATAAGTATACTCCGAACTGGGCATAAAAAAAACAGTTTCAGCTGAAGAATGAAGATTGCGGTTGGTAAACGCCATCTGAAACTCATATTCAAAATCGGAAAGTGCTCTCAAACCCCTAATAATCGCGGATCCGTTATACTCCTTAAGACAATTTACAATCAACCCACTGTAGCTGATCACCTCAATATTTGGTACATCTTTGAGGGCATCTTTTACCATCTCAAGTCGCTCAGTTACATCAAATAATGGGTTTTTAGAGGGGTTTTCAGCAACAACGGCTATTACCCTGTAAAAAATCTGCGACGCTCTTTTTGCTATATCAATATGACCAAACGTAATTGGGTCAAATGTACCCGGATACAATGCAGTCTTCATAACAGATCTCTTTCCTTTGAAACAGGAACAAAAAAATCGATTACAGTACCACCATACTCTCTGGAATCATCCAGACTCAAATGTGAGCAGAGATTTTTTCGATCTTTAGTATCACGTCGGTGCTCGTACACAAGTATTCCATTCTCTGCTAAGAACACTTCAAGTGCAGAAACAATGGCATCTGATTCTGACATGTCATAGGGTGGATCAAAATAGATAATGTCGTAACGACGTAGTGACGCTTTCAGGAAAAATTGAATGTTTCTTGAATATACCGTGCATTTTTGTGAGCACCCTAGCCCCTCGGCGTTTTCGTTGATTTTTTGAGCCCGCTGACGATCTTTTTCAATGAAATCTACTGCTTCAGCCCCTCTACTGATCATCTCAAATCCAAATGCACCACTTCCGGCACATATATCAGCAACCACCGCTCCCGGAATTTTTAATTTAAGAATTTCAGCTACCGACTGTCGAATGCGCTCTTGTGTGGGACGAAATGAAGTATTGCCAACATTCAGCGAAATAAACCGTCCGCCAAGCTCTCCGGCAATTATACGTAAACGCATTTTACTCTTTCAAGGTAAGAAGTATTTCCAGATCAATATCGATTATCGCACCATCTCCTGCTTTTAAAGCTACCCTCTTGAATGAACAGGGTACCTTCTCATTATAAAGCCCAAGCACAAAGCTTACAAAACTTCTATAATCACTTTTTCCTCTGAAATTGTAAATATACCGTCTATACAACCCGACATCTTCAGCCGAAATCTTTGAAGGTTTTCTGCTGAACCGTACTTTATTAGCAACAGAAATATCGGTGATTTTCTTCAGAAGAAAGGGAATATCATCCCTGGTTCCAATATGTTCCCATGGCTGAAAACTGTCTGAGTGATCAATTCCAAAATTAGTTTTACATGTAACCACAAACTTATACCCTTTACTTCCATTAGAAGTAATATATGAATGAGGTTGCGGTAATATCTCCATATTCTCTGATTTCAAAGCACCGAATGTGGAACTGATTAAATCCCTTGTCTGCCCGATTCCAGCGGCATATACAGTCATGAAATTATCGACTTCAAGAAGTTTTAAACCGATCCCTGAAGGAATAGCGCGACTGAGCAACTGAAACACCGATTTTCCGAATACTACTTCGTAATTTACCTTTTCAAGAAAGGTCATCTCAGCATAGGGAATGTTAAGTTTGCGCTGCTCATTGTGCTCCTCACCAACCTCTTTGACAACTTCCTCGATCATGTTTGGTCCGGAATGTACCGGTACTGGGGGAGGAACCGTTACGGTTGCAACAACCGGTTTTGGTTTCTTTGCCGGCTTTAATAAACCAGGCAGCATTTTGTAACCGAAATACCCTCCGGTTCCCAGAAAAATCACAACAAGAATAATAACAGGAACGACCGGAGAAACCTTTACGGATTGTCTTGCCTTTTTCCGAGATGTCCTTTTTAATAAATTAATTCTAATCATCGGTTATTATTCATACCCCCGCAAGGCCAGTCCTACCGCAACAGTAAGTTGAGTTGCATAAGCCATTATTTGATTGTTCTCTGTCCCCACTCTGCATCCAATCTCACGAAATGGGTTTAGAAGTTCACCATAACCAACCCGTGCAACAACAGCATCAACAAATTCCTGTGCTCCAAATAAAGAACCTGTGACATACAAAGCGGGAGGATGCAACAACCTCGATGTATTGAACTGTGCAAATTCCTGTATCTCAGTAGCAAAGCGTTCTGCATAGAGTGCAGGTTCGCTCTGCTCATTTTCACATTCGAATATATGTGTATCGATAAATTGCCCAGCCTGCGTTAAAAGAATCTTGGTTTTTCCAGATTCAGCATGAACAAGCATAACCGGCTCTGAGAATTGATCCCTGTAATTACATTCAAAAGCATTTACAATTGCAAACAAGTCGATATCTAATACTGCCGGTTTCAGTTTTGATGCCTTTAGTGCCGAAAGTACACTATCGAGATTCTCTTTGCGATATGCAACTGAAAGATACTCCATCTGCTCCTGTTGACCGAAAATCCCATCTTTCTGGAAATCTACAACATAATCATCAATTGCCCCCAGCAGATGCTGACTCAGTTCCCACTCAAGCATCTCCTCAGATCTGGATGTAGCTTCATCAACTGCAAGTCTTTTTACAAAAGCATAATCGGCCGGAATCGAACAGATAACTTCAGGACTGCTGAATTTAAAATTCGATTTCAGTTCAAGTAATGCTTTTGAGGTCCTGCTCCATATCGTATCAGTATCACCAGCAGCCATCGGTTGTATTGCAACCAGAATAACTGCTTTCTCCCTGGGGGAATATTGCACGACACTGAGATACTCTTTCTGAATATCAAGACCGTTAATATAAGGTGAATTGTTTTTCATATCAGATAAATATCATTTTTTCAAACATGAATGTACAACTGTTATGGTTATATTTTTAAAAAACATTAGCCCCTTTCCCCATTTTTTTGCATGATATCAACAAATGCTTCGACAATCTGAGGATCAAACTGCTTTCCCCGTTCATCCATCAGAATTTTAAAAGCAACCTCTCTAGGTAATGATTTTCTATATGGACGATCAGATGTCATTGCTTCATAAGCATCGGAAACGCTTAATATTCGTGCTCCAAAAGGAATTGAGTCCCCAGCTATGCCATTTGGATATCCATAGCCATTATAAAACTCATGATGATGCAACACCATAGGAACAAGTGATTTTAAAAATGGAACATCGGATATGATCCGTGCACCAAGTTCCGGATGCTTCTTAATTTCGCTGAATTCATCTGTCGTAAGTTTGGCAGCCTTATTCAGAATAGCTTCACTGATTCCGATTTTTCCGATATCATGAAGCAGGCCGGCATATTTAACCAGTTCAATATCGGGATCAGGCAACCCCATATGTTTGGCAAGAACGATGGTATATTTCATCACATTTTCAGAATGCCCGTGAGTATACTCATCTTTTGCTTCGACAGCCAGTGCAAATGCCCGTATCGTTTTAAGGTAATTATCACGAATATTGTAATATAAGCGGACATTTTCGATCGCAATACTGGCCTGTGAAGAAAGTACATTAATAATCTCAAGCTCCAGACTCGAAAACCGATCCTTGCCAGCCAGGCGTATCAGGTTTAGTACGCCAATCGTACGTGACTGAGTTTTCAGTGGCAGTACAATCAGTGAGGACAATTCTGGGGGAATGGGAAACACACCTTTAGGCAGTGTTGTCTGGCCACGTTCAAGTATAAGAGGTTCTTCTGAATTTGCAACCCACAACGATGAAGAATACACATGACGGTTCAACCAGAAAGTACGCTCGGTATAAACACCTTGAAAAAGAACCGGTGATAACTTTCCATCCGCAGTAGTGAATAAAAGTGCCCCACCATCAGCTTTGACCATTTTTATACAGAAATCAAGGAATTTCTGATGAAGTTCTTCCAGCTCCCTGGTGGCTGACAATATCTTGGTTACTTCATGGAGAGAAACCAAGCGTGAGAAAAGAAGGTTCTCCTCCTCAATTTTCCTGCTTAAAAAAGCCCTCTTTACCTTTTCACCAATTTCCTCAAGATGAAATGGTTTTGTGAGATAATCAAACGCACCAAGTTTTAAAGCCTCTATCGCTGAATCCAGCGTAGGAAAACCAGTGGTCATTATAACTTGTATTTCAGGTTTTTCCAATTTAATGATCTTTAAAAGATCAACCCCGCTCATCCCGGGCATCTTGATATCTGTTATTACAAGCTCAACATTTGATGAACGGATAATACTTAATGCGGATTCACCATTGGAGGCATTGGTAATGGTGTACCCCTTTTTCCGCAGGAATTGACTTAAAATTTCACAAATCGAAATTTCATCATCAACTACCAGAATGTGCTTAGATTCCAACTCCATATTTGCCCATCGCTACCATTGCTCTGAAAGTCTCAAGATCTGCCGGAGTATCGATCCCAATGGAATCAAAATCACGCAGCAGACACTTGATTCGCATGCCATTCTCCAGTGCCCTGAGTTGTTCCAGACTCTCACGTTTTTCAAGATCTCCCTCAGGAAAGGAACAGAACTTTTTCAATGAATCCACCGGGTATCCATAAATCCCCTTGTGTTTATAAAAAATTCCTTTTCCATCCCGTTCAAACGGTATAAGTGATCGTGAAAAATAGAGCGCCTCACCCATCCTGTTCAGTACTACTTTTACAACATCAGGTCTGTCTATATCATTGATTGTAGCATGTGATACAATGGTTAGCAAGGAATTACCATCAATCTGTTTCAGCTCTGATGCGAAATTTTTAATCACTTCAAGCGGTAAAACCGGTTCGTCGCCCTGAAGATTCACTACGTGGGTGCATGAAACCTTCCGGATGACCTCATAAACCCTATCGGTACCTCGTGAGTGAGTTGGCGAAGTCATGATTGCATCTCCCCCATGCCGGCTGACTTCATCTATAATTCGCTGATCATCAGTGGCAACACACACCCGATCGAATGCCCCCGATGCTACAGCCCGATCATATGCCCACATTACCAGCGGTTTTCCATTTATAAGCGCCAGAGGTTTTGCGGGTAATCTCGATGATGCATACCGGGCGGGTATAACACATAAAACTGAACTACCCATATCAACCAATCACCTTCGGTACTGCAAAATGACCTTTTTTTACTGATGGACCATTCTGAAGCAGTTCATCATGCGGAAGCGATCCCTGCAACTGATCATCCCTGAGCGGATCATGCACAGGAGTCATGTGCGCCGAAGCCTCCACACCTGAAGTATCTGCACTGTCGAGCAGGTCGATATAATCAAGAATCGAGTCCAGCTGCCTGGTCATCCCCTCAACTTCAGTCTCAGACAGTGTGAGACGGGCCAGGGCCGCAATGTGAAGAACATCCTTTTTTTCGATCATAGAGTTAACCCTTATTGCAACAAATTATGTTTCGACAAGCTCAACATGAGCGGAGTCCTGATAAAAGCATTTGCCGCTCACACTGACTGTCGAAGTGTGTTTAATATTCTAAAGAAAAACATTTATTCAAAAACTGCAAATTTTGCCATCAATTTTAAACGTTTTCCATTATTGAAAAGTACAGTAAGTTTCATATCATTACCAAAACCGCTGATCGAGAGTATCCTCCCTGGTCCGTGTACCTTATGTTTTACATGCTGCCCAATCCGGTACTCGATGGTTTCCTGCGAGAAAGATGAATATGAAGGTGGTGGTTGGCCAAAGTCATCATAATCCATCCGTTGAGGTTGTCTGACGATCTTTGGCTTGTTTATTGCAGACGTAACTGGCACCTTCCTGATTTCAGCAAACTCCACTCTGCGCTCTTCCTCAAATATAAAACTGCTGTTATTGTACTGATACAATGCAGGAGGAACATCTTCTAAAAATCGTGATGGTGATTCGATCTGAATCTGCCCGAATCGTAAGCGGCGCTCAGCATACGAACACTCCAGTGAATCAATCGCCCGTGTCGCCCCAACATAAAACAGCCTTCGCTCCTCTTCAACAGAAGCTTCATTTTCAAAATTCTGCTTTGATGGGATGATTCCATCTTCGATACCCACCAGAAAAACATTGCTGAATTCAAGACCTTTGGCACTATGCATGGTCATCATATTAACTGCCTGCTCTTTCTTCTCCCAGGAATCGACATCACTGACAAGAGCAATCTCCTCAAGAAATGCAGCCAGATCTTTTTCGGGATTTTCCCTTTCCCATATAGCTAAGGCGTTACCTAATTCTTCAATGTTCTGTTTACGGCTCTCATTCTCCACACAGTCTTCACTATTGAGTGCTTTCCAGTATCCGGATAAATCAATAGACTGTTTTAATATTTCGACCAGGGAACCCTTACTTTTATATAATGATATCAGCAGTTCAAACATCGATTTCAGTTCCGAATAGCCGCTCTTACATCGGCTCCCGAACTCCTCAGGATTGGATACAAGAAGTGTTTCCAGCAGTGATAATTTCGTTGCAGATGCTTTCTCGGAAAGAGATTCCAAAGCTTTCTCACCCAATCCGCGGGCGGGTTTATTGTATATCCGTTCAAAGCTGATCCCATCCCTGGGATTGACCAGTAGCCGTAAAAACGCAATACAGTCTTTGATTTCCATACGTTCATAGAAACTCATACCCCCGACAAGTACGTACGGAATCTTGTATTTACGAAACGACTCTTCAAACGAGCGTGACTGGGCATTTGTTCGAAAAAGAACCGCGATTTCGGTTCCCCGGGTATTTTTATCAATCAATTTTCTGACTTTTGCAGCGATAATTTCGGCTTCCTGACGGTCATCGCGATACCGGGAAACTATCACCTGCTCGCCATCTTTACGGTCAGACCAGAGCTGCTTGGGAGCACGTGCTGTGTTTTCTGCTATCACCGCATTGGCGAAATCGAGGATTTTTTTTGTCGATCGATAATTCTGCTCAAGTTTAAAAACCTTAGTATCCTTGAACTCATGCTCAAACGAAAGGATATTTTTTACCTGAGCACCCCTCCAGCTGTAAATACTCTGATCATCATCACCAACAGCGAAAAGTTTTCCGGAACTTTTTGCCAGAAGTTTCACCAGTTCAAACTGTGATACATTGGTGTCCTGGAACTCATCGATGAGGTAATATTTAAAAACATTCTGATATTTCTGAAGAATTTCCGGTGCACTTTTAAACAGCATGACCGTCATCATAATAAGATCATCAAAATCCATCGCATCCTGATCGGTCAATGAACGCTGATACGTTTTGTAAACATTCACCAGTTCCTGTTCACTATAACCAACAGCTTTATTAGAAGCTTCTCTGGGAGTGATACAATTATTTTTAAGTCTGGAAATTTTTCCAAGTAAAGCACGTGGGGAAGCACTGCGATCATCAATTTCGAGTTTTTTCATTACCCGTTTGATAAGCACAAGCTGATCATCGGTATCGTAAATCGAAAATGAGTTTTTAAATCCGATTACCCCGCTTTCGTTACGTAGAATTCTTGTACAGAGAGAATGAAACGTTCCAATCCACATCCCGTTACATGAACGTCCAAGGTACTCCTCAACCCTCGTACGCATCTCTTTAGCTGCCTTATTGGTAAACGTCGCAGCAAAAATACCTGAAGGAGGAATCCCCAGTTCTATAAGAAAGCAAATTTTTGCAGTAAGTACACGGGTTTTTCCTGTACCAGCTCCGGCAAAAACCAGCTGTGGACCATTGTCATACGAAGCTGCATCTCTCTGAACCTGGTTTAGTACTAATCTATCAAGAATCGAACCTCTGTTTAAACTATTAATCATTCTGTGTGGCTCCAAGTACCTGCTCAAGTGTTGTCTTTCCCTCTAATACTTTCCTGAGCCCATCGCGACGCAAAGTGTCAAAATCGCCACGTTTCATCAGGTAATGCTTTATCTGTTCTGATGGTGAATGCTGGAGAACCAGTTTTGTTACCTCTTCATCGGGAACCAGGAGTTCATAAAGTCCCAATCGCCCCTTAAAACCTGTTCCATTGCACATTTTACACCCTTTTCCTCTATACATCTGCAACCCGGTACGCAACCCGAGACTCCCCAGAAGATCAGCATCAGGTATATAAGCTTCTTTGCATTTTGGACAAATTTTCCGCACCAGGCGCTGAGCAACAATCCCGATTACCGTTGATGTTATAAGAAAAGGTTCCAATCCCATATCAAGCATACGCGTATATGCGCTTGGTGAATCGTTTGTATGCAGTGTTGAGAATACCAGATGACCGGTAAGGGCAGCCTGAATTGCCATCTCTGATGTTTCCCGGTCACGCATTTCACCAATCATGATGACATCGGGGTCCTGCCTGAGAATCGAACGCATCCCGTCAGCGAATGTAAATCCTGCCTTCGTATTGATCTGCCCCTGGATAATTCCATCAAGATGCAACTCAACAGGATCTTCCATAGTAACAATGTTCATGGTGATATCATGAATCGTTTGCAAAACGGAGTAAAGCGTCGAACTTTTTCCACTGCCTGTGGGCCCGGTTACTAAAACAATACCATCTGGTTTATGAATTATTGCATCAAATTGTGATAACATTTTTGGTAAAAAACCAAGTTGTTCCAGGGAAAGACTTTTAGATTGAGGATCGAGAATACGCATCACGATTTTTTCATTTACTCCGCGATGACGAGTCATCACCGGGTATGAAGAAACACGCAGATCAACCTCGCGTCCATCTACTCTGACCTGAAACCGTCCATCCTGTGGTTTCCGTTTTTCTGCGATATCCATTCCCGACATGATTTTCAAACGTGAAGTAATCTGGAGTCGTAGCTGAAGGGGAATCGGATTTTTTTCCTTGAGCTCACCATCGACCCGGTAGCGTAAACGAACATATTTTTCTAAGGGTTCAAGATGAATATCCGAAGCACCTTCGATAATTGCCTGATTGATCATCAGATTTACAAGTTTTACAACCTGTGCGCCCTCTTCATCGGTAAGTCCCTTATCGATATCATCTTCGATTTTTACTACATCAAGGTCATTTTTCGCACTCACATTTTCAAGCAACTGCGACATGTCCTCAAGACTAACCTTGTAATTCTTATCGATCGCCGCCAGGATACTTGCTTCAGCAGCTATCACCGGTTCAACTTCTTTACCGGTTTTAAATTTGAGATGATCGATTGTTCTTAAATTGGTGGGGTCTGCCATTGCAATGGTAATATTTCCATCAGATTCAAATAATGGAATCGCCCTGTACTTTCTGGCCATATCCTCGGGAACAAGGCGAATAAGCTCCTTTGAAAAGGTAAAGTTCTCGAGAACAACATGCTGAACATCCAGCTGAGCGCTCAGCACATCAACAAGCTTACTTTCAGTAATGAATCCAAGCCGCACGATACATTTACCTAATTGAATACCGGTTTTTTGCTGTTCGTCAAGTCCAGCTCTGAGCTGTTCCTCACTGATCAATCCCTGTTCGACAAGAACTTCTCCGATACGTTTTTTACTTCGTAAATGGATCTGCTCACCCAGAACACTCGACAAATCATCATCACTGATATACCCCAGCTTTACCAGGACTGTACCAAGACTAATACCGGTCCGCTTGTGTTCCTGAAGTGCCTGCAACAGTTGTTCATTGGTGATCATTCCCTGCGCAATGAGAATCTCACCAAGTTTTTTTCTCCGTCGTTCAATCATTATGACCTTCCATTTACATGATCAAAACTGTTTCTGGCAAGTTCCATAAAAGTACCGTTTTTCTGCACAACGACATCCTGTGTATCCTTAGTAAACTTACCGATACATATGCAGCCGCCGGTACCATCAGCTACTGAAGGCTTAAAGTCTGCAGATGCCGCGAAAAGCAATTCATACTCCTCGCCACCATGAAAATACCAGTTTTCCCAGGGAATCCCCAAATTATCACTTAATGTTACCATTTCAGGCGGAATCAGGGAAGGATCCAGTTGTAAAATTATACCCAGATCATTTTCATACGCCAGTGTTCTGCAATCCTTTGAAAGCCCATCGGAAAGATCCATCATGGCATGAACATGCGCTTTATTTCTTAATTGTGTCCCAAGTTCGATTCGTGGTTGGGGAACGATGTGTGCCTGAAGCAGCATGGAAAACTCTGAAGTTGAGGCTTTCCTTCCCATCTTACTTAAAAGTGCCAGTCCGGCCGCACTCAATCCTGGAACTCCGCTGACCCATAAAAAATCGTCATCTAAAGCTCCCTTGCGTTTCAGCACCCGCTCAGATCGATCCAACCGGCCAAAAAGTGTTATTCCGATCGACCACACCGGCCCGGATGACAGATCGCCACCTACAATCGCGAAATTCCAGCGATTACAGGCGTCAGCAAATCCACGATATATATCTATTACATTATCACGAATCCCAACTTTTTCCGCAGGAAACGTCAGCTGAACGAGAGCACTATCGGGTATCGCCCCCATCGCAGCACAATCGCTGAGATTGGACACCATTGCCCGATATCCAATTTCACGAAAAGTCATCCAGTCTGACTTGAAATCAATATTTTCAACAGCAATATCTGTTGTAATGATAAGCTGCTCACCATCACGACACCGTCTAACCGCAGCATCATCACCAATCGAAATGGTATAGCTCGGATTTGAATAATCTTTCAAAATATCCTGAAGACTATAAAGTAATTCATATTCATTTGAAGGATATTTTTTTTGACTGCTCATTGTTTAAAAACCCGATTCTCAAAAATTTTCGCAGAATGCGCAGATCGCCTCTCTCCACATTCGACAAGCAGTGACCACCCAACCCTCTCTCCACTCGTGGAGAAAGGGGGCTACTGCATTTTTTCTCTTCTTTCCCCCTCTCCATACACTTATGGAGAGAGGGAAAGGGGGTGAGGCGATTCGCGAAATATGCGCAGTCTCATTCGCATAAACTGCAGAATCCCCAAAGATTTAATTTAACTTCTACCCAGAAAATAGGTTCTGTACTGCTAAAACATTTACTATTTTCTCAGAAAACCATATTTTAGAGTAAAGGGAGATCAAATAAAGATGAACATTCCATTTCAGATTTCAAAACCTGGAAATTGCATTGCAGGCGTCGGCTCTGCATTAGTAGATATATGCCTTCAGGAATCCGATACGTTTCTCGCTTCAAGCGGGGCAGCCAAAGGTGGCATGACATTAGTTGAAAGTTCACATATTAAAAACCTGCTGACCAAAACAGAAAAAAAACCAACGATTGTGCCTGGTGGATCCGCTTGTAATACGATTCTTGGCATCGGAAAACTTGGGGGGACAACCCGTTTTATTGGAAAAAGAGGTACTGATGAACTGGGGGTTTTATTCGAAACTGGCTTGAAGAATCATAATGTTGAGCCAGTCCTTATGACATCGAACCTCCCGACTGGCCATGTGCTCTCAATCATCACTCCTGATGCTCAGCGTTCAATGCTCACCTACCTGGGTGCATCATCAGAAACGCAACCATCAGAAATTACTAAGGATCTATTTAAAAATACTGCGCTTGTTCATCTTGAAGGATATCTTCTGTTTAATCAGACATTAATATTATCAGTTCTTGAAACGATCAAAGCTTCCGGTGCTCTTATCAGTTTAGACCTTGCCAGTTTCACCGTAGTTGAAGCATCAAAAAATATTCTGGAGCAGATCTGCCATGATTACGTTGATATATTAATTGCCAATGAAGATGAAGCACGGGCATTTACCGGTTCCGATGATGAACAGAAAGCGCTGCAGATACTCTCAACAAAAGCGCCGATAGCCGTTTTGAAAGTCGGAAAACGTGGTAGCTTTATTGCCCACAACGACAAGTCGATCCAGGTTGCTCCTAAAGGTGATGGCTCACCGATTGTTGATACAACAGGAGCAGGTGATTTGTGGGCTGCAGGCTTCCTTTATGGACTTATACATGGATATTCTCTGGAAAAAAGCGGCGAAATTGGCAGCGCATGCGGTTTTGAAGTATGCAAAGTACTCGGTGCTACTATTCCTAATGATGGTTGGGAGAGAATTCGCACCATTTTATGAAAAAAACAGGTCTATTTCAGTAAAAAAGATTAATTTTCTGCAATAAAACCAAATTTTCTCTTGCATTTTCTGCTGGAAAGAGAGTATTTAAGAGATATTGACTGTTACGTTCAGGAGAATCTGATACTCCAGAATTTTTGAACCATTTTGTCACGTTTCTCATGGAGGTTCTTTGTGGCCAGGAAGTTGTACATCGGCAATCTCCCATTCAGCGCAACTGAAGATGAAATACGGGAGTATTTTGCTCAAGTTGGTGAAGTTCATTCAGTAAAAATTATCACCGATCGCGAAACACAAAAATCACGCGGATTCTGTTTTGTTGAAATGGAAAACGCTGATACTGCGATTGCTGAGCTGAATGGTAAAGAGTTGAGCGGTCGCAAGATAACCGTAAGCGAGGCACGTGAACGTGAACAGCGTCCTGGCGGCGGAGGCGGATACCGTGGTGGCAACGGTGGCGGCAACAGAGACAGAGGTGGATTCCGGAAAAGAAGATTTAACGATAATCAATAATAAAAAAAAGCCGCAGAAATGCGGCATTTTTTTTATTGCTCATCATAACCAGTTGCAGAATTTAAGTTCAATCGAAAATCAGTACAGCAGCTTTTTCTCAAAAACAGAATGTGTTTCGGCTCACCTCAGGGCCTGTATAAGAATTGGTGTTACAGTCTCCTTGTCTTTTGGTTTGATTCCTGCATTGCATTTTGTCATAAAGTAATGTACCATATTCACATGCATGGTTTCTAATATGCCATACAGAATTGGAGAAAGCATGGTTATTGAGTACATTCTTCCGATCGTATTGAGTATCACAGCACCACAAATTGCCACGACAGAAAGTGGCGAAAAAGTCTACCTTTATGAAAATGGTACCTGGCGAAAGATTAAGACAGATGAAGCTACCGCCACAATACCACCAGCCGATCAGCAAAACAAAACAGAAGAGGGCGGAAGTTCTAAAGAGGACCGTATAACACTCATTGACATCATCAAAAATACCGGGGAAAACGATTTTCGCACAGTACGATGGGGGATGAGTATTCCTGAAGTTAAGAAACAGGAAGTAGCCAAACTTCTCAATGAGAGCAATACGCAACTGGAATATGAAGCAGAATTTCTCGGGTACACCTGTAAAGTATTCTACTATTTTACTTCTTCAAAACTGCAACGTGCTGAGATGTTTATCAGTCAGGACCACACTGATCCGGCGAAGTATTATAAAGACTATGAAAAGCTGATCAAATTCCTTAACCCTCTTTACGGAGCACCGATTTCTGATCAGAAAAACTGGAAAAATGAAATGTATAAAAACGACCGCTCACGCTATGGCTTTGCAATCAGTATCGGCTTCCTGACTTGTAAAACGGTCTGGAATAATAATCGATCGCAGGTATCACTTAACATTTCAGGCGGAAACCATAAAATCAAAACCAATCTCGAATATATCGGTGTAGAATAAAATTAACTGAAACTGGCGAATTCAAGTATTACATACGCACAGCTTTATACACAAACCGATGCATTCTGTTCTTACTGTCTGTAATTTCAAGTACAATCAGGGATGTCTGTTGTGCCCTTTCTGATGAGACAGTAAAGAGTCCAGGAGAGTTCATCTTTACCCGATGAAGCTCTTTACCTCTGAGATCTACCATCACTGCTGTTCCTTTATAACCAGCGGGCAATTCAATTGCAAATGATCCACGCCGCCGGTAATACACTGACGGTTCACCCCGGGTTCCGGTATTCTGACGGGAATGTCTGATCTCCGCAAAGCTCGTCTTCTGTAAAGCCTCACATCCCCCGCTCAGAAAAACCAGCGGTGCATTCCAGTTAATAGCGATCTCATTTGATGCATAACTCTCTTTTTGATCGGCATATGACATCGCCACCTTTGTTCCTTTGGGGAAAGGGTATTCAGGGCACTCATCATAATCTGCACATGATGGAAACTCGTTCTGCTGAGCATTTGGTCCGCCACAAAGAAATCCCGGAACAGGTTCTTCTACCCCATCTGCAGATGATGGCCGGTGGTGAATGTTCATCACCGGTTTGTCTCCCGCTCCTGTGACAAAGCAATACCCGTTAGGATTTTTACCAAGGAGATAATCAAGTGTCCCGACTGCAGCATCTTTATAAAGTGTTTTTCCTGTTACAATTGAGGCGATCAGCAACACCATTCCCTGATTTGCTGCGACCGAGTTACTTCCCCAGTAAAACTCATTTTTGACCATTGACACCCGGTACGGATTGGTTTGATACCGCTTAGCATAACGATTTGCCAGAGTATCTATTGAAGTAATAATGGAATCAATCTTGACAACTCCGGTGAGCTTGTCCCTGCACTGAAGCAGTGAATAGTTACCCAGCATCGCAACTTCAGGCCATCCCGGCAGATCAAATGCACTCCTGCCATATACTTCTTTTGCAATTGTATAAAAACTGTCCTCACGGGCTGCAAGATAGAGTTCGGTACCAGCCCAGTAGAATTCATCGATGAATTTACTGTCTCCATATTGCCCGGTATTTACATCTGAAGGATTAACAAATGACTCCTTTGGGTTCTGGCGAGCCCAGGCCCAGGCTTTACGTGAAGCTTTAAGACAGCTATCGGCAAGTCCCGGTAGTTGTGACTCAAATTTACGTAATACTCTTGATGCCTGTGCGGTAACCGCAGCAAAATCAAGGGCTGCAGCAGTGCCCTTTTTAAAAACATAGCGCGCCGCCTTATCTGATGAGGGCATGACTTCACCACTGAATTTCAGTGTTGTCAATTTATGATATACGCCACCATCATAGGGATCCTGCATCGTGAGCATCCATCGGAGATTCCACAGTATCTCGTCGATCAGATCTGGCAAATTATTGGATGATTCAGGAATATTGATTTTAAGTGTATCGTAATAACCGGCAAACATCTCATACGCCAGTAATAGTGTATACGTTGAAATCCCTGAATTAACAATATATTTACCATAATCCCCCGCATCATACCATCCTCCAGGAGATGAGATGATGCTGTTTGCAGGCACTTGAGCAGAAGCAGCTGAGTTATGAACTTTTACCTGATAATCAGCATGCCCCAATGATCGAGCCCATTTTCCTGCATAAACATCTTCAAGTACCATCGATGAACGGTTAAAATAATAGCTCTTTATCGTAGCTTTTGACAATTCATAGTGTACATTATCACCAATCTGGAATACGTATGAATCCGTTTCCCCTTTAATCTTTATCTTGTATTCCCCGGGTTGTTCAAATTCGGAAAAATCGAGCACCATTGTTGATTCCTCAGATGCATCCCACTTCCCGGCAGAAATACAGGCCCCAGAATAGAGTACAGTATTTGCTTTTGATGAAATGATCGAAAAGGAGTCAGCAACAGTACCTACCAGAATCGCAATTTTTTTATCTTCAGGATAATAACCAATCTGGTTAAGATGGATACTGCTAAATGATGAAATAACGTTTGCTATCACAAATAAAAGCATTGGGACAGAATACCGTTGTAACAAAACCATGTATACTCACTTTCCTGAGAAAAAAATTATAATTCAACAACCAGCTCATTCTATTACAATGTACAAAAAAACGCCGTATGATAATATCGATTAATAATCAATTCTTACATTTTATCATTTAATTCTTTTACCAGTATCAGAAATATCAGACCTGATAGTCCTTGCAGCAGCAGTCTCATGATACTATTTTAAAATGATGATATATCGTCTATCCATATTCTAACATTCGGAAAATGTAAGGACCTGATGGAAAAGATTAAAAAGTGTGCATTAGTTATCGGGGGTGGCAGAGGTATTGGAAGAGCTGTCGCCATCCGATGTGCCAGAGATGGTTATTTTGTTCTCATTAATTATAGAAGTAATACTGCTGAAGCTCAAAAAACTCTGGATGAAGTAACAGCTGCAGGTGGGAACGGTCGTCTGGTGCAATTTGACATTACCGACAGGGAGCAGGCAGACCAGTGTATTCAGCAGCAGCTCAGTGAGTGCCAGATTGAAGCTCTTATCCTGAGTGCCGGTATCCGAAATGATCAACTGTTAGTGTTCATGAACCAGGAGCAGTGGGACACTGTTATTGACACAAACCTTAAAAGTTTTTATACAGTCGTAAAACCTGTTGTAAAAGAGATGCTGCTATCCCGTTGTGGCAGGGTTGTTGTTATCTCCTCAACATCAGGACAATCCGGATTACCTGGTCAGGTTCATTACAGTGCATCAAAAGCAGGGCTAATCGGTGCGGTGAAGGCACTGGCACTTGAATGTGCGAAACGCAATGTGCTGGTTAACGCGGTTACACCAGGCTTTATTGATACCGATATGACCGATGATGAAGATCTCAAAGCAAAAAAAGCCCTTGTACCAATGATGCGATTTGGAAAAGTCGAAGAGGTGAGCGGAGTAGTTGCATTTCTGCTTTCTGGTGATTCAAGCTACATAACTGGTCAGGTGATTGCAGTTAACGGTGGTATTTACACATAGTTTATTTTTCAGCAGTAAATCATTTCCAATTTTATTCTTAATTGTTCCACAAAATCGGCACGTATAAATGAGACTTTTTTTGAATATATTTCATCTCGGCATACTTCTTTGCTGCAGCAGCATCGCAGCTGCAGTACCTGCTGATGCATTGAAATTATTCCCGATAGACTGGAGTGGTACTGATGCTATTCGCAGTGCAGATTACCAGCAGGCTCTTCAGGTGCTCAAACAGGACACACAGGGAACCGATACAGCTTTCTACTTTTTCAAACTTGGTCTTGTCCACTCACGGTTAAACAACCGACTGACCGCTATTCCTTATCTGAAAATGGCAGCTCAACAGTCTTCGATTCTGGCTCCCCTTGCATTTTTGATCATGGGGGACATTGAGTTCTCCAGCCAGCAATTTACAAACGCAACAGAAGCATATCTTAATGCATTGTACAAAGAATGCCCCGGAGACTATAAAACGTACATTTTCAAGAAATTAAAATCGCTCTACGATTCAGATTCAACAGTATCCAGCAAAGATGCCCGATTCAGCGAATTTACAGCATGGATTAAAAGTACCTATCCGCCATCAAAACAGGACACTGTCCCGTCAATCGACTCTCTGATAGCTGCACAGGCATGGAATACGTTAGACACAATATTTGACACAGCAAAATTACGATCAGAAACATTCTGTGCAATGGTCGAAAAACTATCGGGTAAAATTTCATTCGATTCGCTACGGATGTCATCATTATTGACATTTGCTCAGCAGGCTTCTGCATGCGGGAAGTATGAGATCGCAGAACAGTTGCTGGAAACGGTTGAGAAAAAAGGCACTAAATCGTTAGCTGCAAAAGCGCTCAATTTTAACGCACAAATGGCACTATCGCGCAAACAGATTGATAAAGCACTAAGACTTTTCAAACGTTACAACACGAATTATGGTCCGGATTCCGATGTGATCATGAATATAGCTCGCTGTTACAGAAAAAATGGAAACCACTTTGAAGCATCACGATGGTACAATAAGCATATCACTCGATTTCCATCCAGCAGTAAAACACAGGAGATACTCTGGCTGCAAGCCTGGCAGAAAGAAGCCAGACGAAAATTTGCAAATGCAGGTACTATCTACAAAAAAATCTATTCGTCATTTAAATCCGGTAATCGCAGAGATGAATCCTATCTTCGCCATGCACTGTGTTATTACCGAACTGAAAAATTTGATTCCACCATCACGATACTATCAACCTTTATTAAAAAATACCCTTCCTCTTCTTTGTATCCGGCAGCAATGTTCTGGAAAGGTAAAGCATACCTTGCAAAAGAGAACGACAGCCTCTCAGCGATGTGTTTCAGGCTGGTGGCCGATTATGACCCGTTTGATTACTACGCATTCAGAGCCCGATACTATTTATCGAATTCAGATACCACGTATTCGCCGCCACTGGACACCTCATCCGATATGACCTCTGCTTTACGATGGGCAGATTCGATAACCACAGATCAACGTACACGATTTTCCAGGACGGACAGCCTGAATTTTCAGCGTGCTATGGTATGTGGTGCATTGGGATTTCAGGATCTGGCAGGAATCTTTTTTGACTCAATAAACATCAATAACCAGGATCTGGCAAATCAATTTAAAATTGCGTTGTTCTACTCATCATGCGGTGCTACAGCTCCTGCGTTTAGAATTATCCGCCGACTTGCCTGGCGAATACCTCTTCAGAACCGACGCACTGCACCAGTCAGTGTATATATGTTACTCTACCCCGCATTTTATTCTCCTATTATCCTGGATCGGGCAAATACTGAAGCTATCGACCCGAATATTGTGAGTGCTGTTATGCGACAGGAAAGTATTTTTAACCCTGAAATTGTCTCTCCTGCTGGAGCTATCGGGTTAATGCAGATAATGCCTTACACCGCAAAAAAACTGGCGAGCGATTTAAAAATTCCATATATTGTCGATTCTCTCTACAATCCTGCCTATAACATTAAACTTGGGACCTTTTATCTTAAACAGCTGTTAGATACTTTCAACAATGATTTTGTGATGGTATTATCCAGCTACAATGCAGGTCCGCATAATGCAAAAAAATGGTATGAAAAAAATAAACAGGAGGAGTTTGATCTCTTTGTTGAAGATATCGAATTCACCGAAACTCGTGGTTATGTGAAAAAAGTGATGGGAAATTACTGGTCCTACCAGGAACTTTGCCGTTACCAGGGGTATAGTATCAACTACTTCTCAGGGTCAAAATACAATTAAAGGGTTCAGGGTTCAGGGTTCAGGGTTCAGGGTTCAGGGTTCAGGGTTCAGGGTTCAGGGTTCAGGGTTCAGAGGTTACTAAGATTGAGTGTTTTTGTCGATCCTTACCCAGGATTCAAGATCTATTGGTGATAAGTTACAGAACCTGGAACTCTTTAATCCTGAAGGTTTGAACGATTATGTTTTTTTTATCTCCAATATGTTGCTACTACTATATGAAGCCTTTTATTTTTAGAGGATGATCGAATTTATCAGGCAATTACCTATCCTTATGGCCTTTCCACATTGATAGTATTGTTTATTTTTTCAGGTTTTTTACACGGGAGGAAACCATGTTGAAGCGTTTAATTTCATTGTCACTCATTTGCGCTGCTTCTGTTACTGTTTTTGCTCAGGATGATGATGATGATTCAAAAGTAAAAAACGTACAGGAAATTGTTTATGAAAAACCTACTGAATGGCGGATTTTTTCCACCGGTGCTCCAGTGGTAACCTTCACGCTTAGTAAAGATATTCTCTGGTACGCCACAGCTGAAGCAGTTTTTTCCTCAAGTACCAGGCAAAAAGATATTCAGAAATTTCCAACGCTCGGAAAAATTCCCGGAAGTGGAATTGTTACGATTGCTGTTGATGCCAGTGGAAAAATCTGGATGGCTGGTCCAAACGGTATTGCAGTAAAGCATGGTTCACAATTTACAGATTACACAACCGAAAACGGCCTTCCGGACAATAATGTCAGAGATCTGCTCGTTGCACCGGATGGAAAAGTGTGGGCGGCAACAGCAAAAGGTGCTGCAGTCTTTGATGGAAGTTCCTGGAAAGTGTATACCACCAAAGATGGCCTCTCAAGCGATAATACAACTGTTGTTGCAGCAGATACCAAGGGTGGAATCTGGGTTGGCTCCATGAAAGGTATCTCAGTTTTAAATGGTTCCAGCTGGACAATATGGGATATGAAAAAAGGTTTGAGCTATAACAGCGTAAAAGCACTTGCCTGGGACAAACGTACCAAATCCATGTGGGCTGCAGTTGGCGAAAGGGATATCAACTGTTTTACTAATGGAAACTGGAAAGTATATATGGATGTTTCGCCCGATATCACCTCTATTATGGTAGATACTCAAAGCCGCATCTGGATTGGTCATGCAGCCGGCGTAATCAAATTTAATGGTGATGAATGGATCTCTGATTCCAAAAAACATGGTATCCCGGCGGCATCCGTTCAGGAAATGTACCGGGATGGGAGTGGAAATCTCTGGTACGCTACAGAAAATGGTGTTCTCCGACTGGCAAATCCTTACCCGTATTGATTTAATGGGTATGCGATTTGCTACATTAAGATAACACAATTTTAAAATTCGTTGATTTAATAAAAACAGGTTGAATTGTATGGGTAAAATCAAAATTGCAGTTGTCGGAATTGGCAATTGCGCAAGCTCTCTTTTACAGGGGATTCAATATTACAAAAACCGTGAACCTGAAGAGGCTATCGGTCTGATGCACTGGGATATTGGTGGGTATGTGCCTTCAGATATCGAGGTTGTTGCAGCATTTGATATCGACAAACGAAAAGTCGGAACCGATGTGCATGAAGCAATCTTTGCCCATCCCAACTGTACTGCAGTATTCCAGCCGCAGATGCCTCTGTCTGGAGTCAAAGTGACGATGGGATGTGTACTGGATGGGATTTCTGAGCACATGAATAATTATGAAGATGATTACACCTTCATTAAAAGCAGCCATCCGGAATCCAGTGCTGCTGACATTATCAGAATCATTAAAGAAACAGGAGCAGAAATCCTGGTGAATTATCTTCCGGTTGGTTCTGAAAAAGCAACACAGTTCTACGCTCAGTGTGCTCTGGATGCCGGTGTTGCGATGGTAAATAACATCCCGGTGTTTATCGCCAGTAATCCGATCTGGGCAGAAAAATTCAAAGAGAAAAATCTGCCACTGATCGGTGATGACATTAAAGCACAGCTGGGAGCGACAATTACCCATCGTACCTTGACCGATCTGTTTAAAAAAAGGGGGGTCAAGCTGGAAAGAACCTATCAGCTTAACACCGGAGGTAATACCGATTTTCTGAATATGCTTAACAGAGACAGGCTCAGCTCCAAAAAGGAATCCAAAACTGAAGCGGTTCAATCGGTGGCAGCTCAACGTCTCAACAGCCGCGATATTCATGTTGGCCCCTCAGACTACGTTCCCTGGCAGAATGATCAGAAAATCTGTTTCATACGCATGGAAGGTAAACTTTTTGGTGATGTTCCCATGAATCTTGAACTGCGGCTTTCTGTTGAGGATTCACCAAATAGTGCAGGTGTTGCAATTGATGCAATCAGATGCAGTAAATTAGCACTGAACGCAGGTATTGGCGGCGTTCTTCATGCGCCGGCATCCTACTTCTGTAAACACCCGCCACTGCAGGTCTCCGATGATGAAGCGTTCAGGAATGTCGAACTGTTTATATCCGAGTACAGTACAACAGATGTTTCTGCCTGATTGTTGTTTACAACAGCTATCTTGAAGCCGAATACAAAATTTATACTGGTTCTGGTGTAGATTGTCACCAGAACGAATCTCGATAATTCTGTCCGCAAAACTATCTGGAGTTTTTTCAGATGACACATATGGAACTTCGGAGTAAAGACTGAGAAAGAAGTGAAGAGCTAACTCCAAGTCATCTATTCGTTGCATTTAAAATCACAGAGTCGGGTTTATTCTTTCTACCCGAACCTGTGTGACATTACGAATTCAGATACATTTTATAATAAACCTGAACCAATAGACAAAGAATTACAGGATGCTTACGCCGATAAGCCTCAAGTATGATGTTTCAAAATTGTAATTGTCGCCTAGCCGCATCCCTATATGATATTGTACAGCCGAATTGTAACCTGTAGTCCAAGTTTGTACAACTTGGTTAGCGGAATTAACTGTGGTTCCGGTGCATACACCACTTTGGAATACTAGTTCTGTTGTGTACACTGCATCTGAAGAAACGACGACTGATCCATTATAAGAATTGTTAAATGACAAGTATGTGAGGTAGATCTGATCTGGTGCAGTGGTTCCTTCGGGTGTATCAAAAAGCGTTGCCAAAACATTAGAAAATGTGCCCCCACCGGATCCTTGCCAAGTCAGTATCACCCTATGGCCCTCGACTAACGAAGCTTTTTTGGTAAAAATGCTTACTCCACCGCGATACCTGTCTCCTTTCCCCTCAACAATTGCACCTGGAATTTCCTTAAAGTGTTCTCCATCGAGCGTATCAAGGAGAAGTCCATAATAATCCCAAGGAAGATAATTCCATTCAGCGTAGCGCCAGGCATTAACGTTTGATACATTACCAAAATCTTCACGTGATAGAATACCATTCAGTGTTACTTTCCCAATAGCACCTAAAGAAACGATCATTGTGGCTGCACCATGGAGTGTATCGGGACCAACATATTTTAATACAACCTGATAGGTTGTGCTTTGTCCAGAGAATACACTGATTGTCGCATCACCAGTATACAGTAATGTATCGATTCCCCATAATTGGCCGTATGCATTCATCTTGATTGTGTGTGCAACACCTGTCGGGCTAGCTTGAAGATAGTCATAATTCAATGTCACAGTGTCACCTAAGCGGGATTGTTTTTCAAAAGACAAATTGCCCTGTATTTCACCATCAACCAACAGTTCGCAACGATTTACACTGTCCCGAATTGGGAGATAATTTGCTTCGAGCATCGAGTATTGAGCAGCCAGAAACAATTCAATATTAGCTGTATCAAGAGGAGGAATGCTAAATGTTGTATCAGATGAGTGGATAACTCTCCCATTTTGATCGCGTGTTTCCACCGCAAGTGTCCAATTGACAACTTGATCATTGATACGTGAAACTAAACCTGTATACGTCTTTCGTTCGGTTCTTTCACTGCTTCCGCCCGTAAGGGTAAGCGTGTCATATATCAAACTCAAACCAGATGCAGAGAGAACAACATAGAGTTTTGTCAGTTCAATAGCAGCTGTTTTTTGCAGTGTACCAACCATTCCAGCATGAACGGTCATTTTTAATGCACCTGTTTCTGTTGGAAATGATGGATCATAAGGCTTTACATTTTCATCACATGCCATAAACAAGCTACCTATGATAACTCCAATTAACATAATCGTTCTTTTCATGTATACTCCTTATTAATGATGAGTTTTTTCAATTTCAACTTGCATACACAATTCTAACTTTACTTTGTAATAATTGTTTTAAATATTTTTTTGATTGCAAAATGTAATGAAAAACAGGTTCCCCCAGCCCTAATTATTGTTAATGATACCACCGACAGTTTTAAATAGTGCATGATACAAGTGAAATTTTAAAATAATCGGCTAACAATTTTGAAGATAATTATTGCAAGCATATAATTCTACCAAAGCCACTAAAAATACTGGAATGGGTAGTTGAGAGGGAGCATGTTGAAAAGTTTTTAAATTAATTTATGAATGACTTTTAGATGAGCGTTTCTAATGTTATATTAAAATCGAAAGTAACTTTTTCAGCTACTTTTGCAGTTTCACCACCCATTTACGAAGGCGGTCTGAGAAGAGCCTCTTTCCACTTACGGCAATGCCACAGTTGCGATTGCAAAAACGGGTCGTAGGCAACGACCCGTTTTTTTACAAGAAGTAAAGGATGTTGGAAATGAGAGTGCAGTATTACCGGTTTTCTTCTGCGGAATAATAGTACACACCGCTCGCATTGTTCAATGCTTTCAGCATGACGGATGATGCTCCCCCAAGCGGTATTGCTCTTCCTGACATTCCGTTAATTTTCTGTCCAATGGCATTGTAGAACGTCGCCGGGGTCTGGCTGTTGATCCCCGGCGTCACCGTCATTCCGGACCGGTTGAAACCAAAGTATTCGCCACTCGCTGCCGTGGTGTATTCGTCCTTTGGAACAATCTTTACTTTTACATCGGCACTCCCGCCGCCGCTCTGATAAGCTTCCACATTGAACGATACCTCATAAAATGAACCGATCTTCATACCGGCAGCTTCCCAGGCCTTGAAATGGTCACCGACCGTAATGATCCCGCTGGTCCTTTTTTGAGAACGAACACTCCAGTATTGCTGAAATGTCGTATTTCCTTTAATGGATGGACCAGTCCGTGAATTCTGGTAGATGTCATACTTACCCTCATCGTTTTCAAAACTGCTTTTTTTGCTGCCACCTGGCGGTTTCCATGTCCCCCAGCTTTCAATAATGTAGTACTCAACAAGCGGATTTTCAAACCAGCCGTAAATACTCAGGTATGAATTACCCTGGGGGTTGTAGTCGGCCTTGTATTCCACGATCAGATCTCTCGATCCGGGGCGAATACCTTTGCGGAAGAGTATATTCTGGTTGTAATCCCACTGACATTTGAAGTCACAATCCGCTCCCAGCGTCATGGTCCCTTTGTCACCACTGTTCTGTTTCCAGTATTCAATATGGTATTTACCCTGAGTTCCGCCGGCATTCGACGAGATAACGTCACCTTCCTTGTAACTTGCCCCCCATTGGGCTGCAACCGACAATGAGAGTAACCCCACTAAAAGATTTGGTAAATGGTTTAACCGCATAAATGCATCCTTGAGGTTGAATGAAGAGTCTTTTTTCATGTTTGTCCCTGATATGGTTTGTATAGCACTGCTTTATTTGTTGTTATGATCTAATATAATGTTTAAAAGAACTGATAAGTTTTTTTTTCAGGACCGTGTACCTATGCCCTGATATCCGTATAACACATACCATATATTATACGATAATCATCTGCATTCTGCCAAACCGACCATACCCTGAAGTGAAAAAAAATGCTGAATGGTAGAATTACAAAACCGAATAACCCCATCGACAGTAATCTGCTTCAGCCGGCGGCAGGTACTCCTGAAATACAGGTTGTACACAGGCTGACACCTGCAACGATCATAATTAATCTGAAAAACTTCATGCTACTCTTCCCTATCCTTTACAGGCAACACTTTTGACAGTGGAAACAGTTGCATATTGAGTTGAAAAACCCTGTCTGATTCTGGAGCTTCAGACGCGATTTCTGCAATTTTCCGTCTGGTTTCCTGCAGAAGTACCTGAATTTTTTCAAGCGCATCCTGTGATATTCGAATAAAATTCATATTGATCAGAGCTGATTATTTTAAGCAGCATTACTTTTTCTGAAACTATCTCATCCATGAATAAAAAAAGAATAATTTTTCCCATCCCGCCCTATCGATAGTATATATCGTCATCATTATGATTATCTTGTGCGATGCCGGATATAGCTGGATTAATCCAATTATGGAGGAGTACTGGCTACATGAAAAGGGAGTTCAAATAATCGGGAAAATTTGCTCAATAAATCAGTACAGAGAGTACATCGGTGGTTTAAGGTACAGTCGTGGACATTACGAGATTCGCGAATATGCCACTGTATTGGCGCAGAGATCGTTTTCATGATGTTAGTGACGACCCTGTTACTTGTCGTAGTTTATCAATTGCTTATGAATTTAGGAATCGTTGCGGATAAGTGGGTTGTGGGAGCACTCGTACGAAAGTAATTCGAAATTCTGTTTTCAGTGGTAATGTGCCTCAGGTAGGGCAAAAAAATCAGTATACAGTGGTATATCGGGATGTATAAAAAATTGGGAATGGCAATGAAAAGGGCAGAACGAAGCCTGCCCATTCGTAAATTCCAAGTTACCTGAAACTACCTGCGGCAATTGACCTTGCTGAGTTCAGTTGCATTCACCTGCATGGTGGCCACTGCTCGTCCATCAAGTGAAAATACCTGTACCCCCGCAAGCGCTGTTCCGGGCCGCACTATGTTCATGGTCCAGGTTGCCGGGCTCAGGCCCCGCACCAGCAGCGCGCTGCGTTCCGCTACAGGCACAATTTTGAGCGGTGCAGCCTGCGACGCAGTGGTGATCCCTTTGAAAATCCGCTGGGCAAAATGGTGGAGCTGTCTGTCCCAGTTGTCTCTTTCGTGACCCAAATTACTTACAATGTTGAGATATAACGGTGTAACACCATTCTGGTTCAGGTAATTATGGTAGGTCCTTGCCCTGTTTAAATAATCCTGTTCATTGGTCCCTGCACCAAAATAAGCGAGGTGTACATTAGCCTTCACAGAGGCCATATCCTTTATAGTTGTACCGGCAGCAATGGTATTCGGTGCTGGTGAGAATGCCCCGATCCAGGTGAAAAACTTAGGGTTTTTATACCCAAAGTTGCATGTCTGACCACCTCCCATCGACAGACCGGCAATGGCCCGCATATTGGGGTCCGAAGAGGCGTTATAGTTTTTTTCCACATAGCGGGTAAGACTATCGATAAGCACCCGTTCAAAGTTTTGCCAGGCGTCGCCACTAGTACCTGTCATATTACCCATAGGCATTACCACAATCATGGGAACAACATTAAGATTTTTCTGAGCATAGAGGTAATCCATAACCTTATCGGCATACCCTTCAGCATGTCCATTATTGGAGGTCCATGCGTTTTCGTTCCCACCAATACCATGGTGCAGATACAGTACAGGGTATTTTTCAGCGCGGTTTGCTGAATACCCCGGTGGAGTATAGATGCGGACTTTTCGTTCTCCGTATTTTGTATTGTAACCGATTGAAGGCGTCAAGGTTCCTTTGGGAATACTTGCACTTGCCTGATCAAAGCCGTTCGGAACGGTCCATTTGACCTCTTCCGCAAAAACATTCATCACAAAGAGCGTTAATGAAACGCTCAAAACCTTGTAGAACATCGTTCACCCCCTGTTGAACATGTAAAGAAAATAAAAAGTACCCTTGTATTGAAGAATACTCTGGTTGACTGCGTCTATAATCTGATTTGAATGGAGTATTCTTTTACAACCCCATCGCATCAAGTTCACTGCTATACAACTGATAGCGAACCCCCTGCACCCGACTTTATGATTATATCGGGTACAGAAGCTTTGTGCCATTAAACACTAATATATATGCAATTGCTGAAAATTTAGAAAAAACATGATGAACAGAGTAAAAAATTGTTCCCACAAGGGTGCCTTTAACGATACGCTGTAAAATAAAATAGATAGTATGACCTGAACTTCAGTTCAAATTACATAAAAGGATAAATAATCTTTTTAATATGCGATCACATCAAACCAGAATCAAGCCAGTGAAATGCCTGAAACCGGAATCTCCTCAAACTGTAAGAGGTGGTTTGGTTTGCAGAAATATTTTTTTTGCAGTTGAATAGCTGTACGCGGTTCAGGCTCTAAGATTTGTTAATTTTAAAACTCTTTTACAACTTAACCTTTTTTGTCAAAACTACCTTCTCATCTGCGTGGGATTTAATGATCCAACCTGAGCTACACCCGATTCCGGTACGCGGTTGCCGAAACACCTGGTCAGGTAATTGTTTCCAGTTTTTATTTTTAGAAAAATACAACCTAAAACCCACTCAAAATATCACACGCAAGTGTATCTATAGGCAGGGAACGAACAATTTTTACTGATGGCTCTCTGGTAAGATCCAGCTGATAGATCAGTTGCGCATTCAGCATTTTTCCTTCGGTATTAACCAGCACCGAGAGCACCGGCTTATCGTATCGCTTAGGGTTTGCAGCAATAACTTTAGCGATTCTTTTATCGTTCAATTCAACGAGTGTCCCTACGGGAAACAGTGATGTCGCAGATAGAAATGCACGCACATACTCTTCATTGAGAAGACCGGAATGGGTCATCTTGACAAGCATCTCCATGCCTCTGTAGGGTTCAAATGCATCCCGATAAGATCTGGGTGAGGAAACCGCTTCAAAAACATCGGCTACCTGCGCTATTTTTGCATAATTATGGATTGTGTCACCGGCATTTTGTTTTGGATAACCTTTCCCGTTTATCCGTTCATGCATCTGGTACGCGATAAATTTTACGGTATCGGGGAGATTAAGCAGTTTATCTAATATTCTCACTCCCAGCAGAGGATGTTTCTGAATTTCTATCCACTCCGGTTCTGTTAACCTTCCTCTCTTCTGACGAATCTCTCTGGGAATAAGCAACATACCCACATCATGAAGTAACGAGCCAATGCCGACATGTATCACCTGTTCCTCACTGAATCCGGAATTTGCAGCAATGGTCAGCGAAAGCAGACATACATTAAGCGCATGATGGTAGAGGTGATTTTCCCTTTCGGGTTTTGCATTAGATACAGCAAGTAACACATTCTTGTCATTAACAAATGTTTCCATGAAGCTTTCGACCACTTCGCGTATTTTGAGTGTGTCAAGTTTTTTTGCATCAGCAAGACTGTTAAGGATATATTTAACTTCATTAAGTGCGTTGGAATACGATGTCTTTACTTCATGTTTATACAGTTCAGAGCGGTTAGAAAGATACATCTGTTTCATGCGTAATTTCAGCGCCGCACCAATAGGACGATCGTTTACACGACCAAACCGGAATGCTTTATCTAATTCACTGACAGAGTGCAGATGCATAAGTTGCTGAAGACCGCTTTCACCATCATTAATATCAGCAAAAAATGATGTAGCACGCAGCGTTGTGTCTTCAACAATTTTTTTTGATAACTGTGCAGGTCGTGATCCTGTTGCTGGCGTTTCGATGTAGCTGTTAATTATCTGTAATTCAAATATATTCCGTCTTTTAAGAGCATCT
>JBNKZD010000273.1:0-15469 GCA_050301235.1 Chitinispirillaceae bacterium
AACGCGGTAATAATCAGTGCGCCGATACATGGGTAATGACACGAGTGAATAATCAGCGTTACAAGAAGATTCAAGAACCCGCCAGGTGAAAGCAGGATCTCCTTTGCGAATACATCTGAAAATTCGAGAATAAAAGGGGGATAAAACAACATACCGGTGTAGGGAGGATTGTGGGCAGATGTTTCCATTTCATGCATGGCTGTAACATAGTTATGTATGGCTATGCCATTGCTTGAATAAAGGACTGCAGGATCAATATACCATAACAGAAATACAAAAAAAGTGACGATGAAAATGACAGGTAGAGCAGTTCGCACTATTTTTTCAAGTTTCAACCTTACAGTTGATTCCAAGGATGCCTGTGTTGTGGCTTGCTTTTTACTTTTTTTCCTGTTTTGTTTCAAAGTACGTGTATATCTCCACTCTTTTTACGTCCAGCATACTCAAACTTATAAATATACACTCCCCGATTGAGGCTACTCAGTGAAATTTCAACTAGAAATTTTGTGGAGCTTTCATGAATTGTTTTAAAATACAGTAATTGCCCGGATAGAGAATAGATACTGATTTTATATGTTGACGCTAATACATTCTGTATACAAAAGGTCGTGCGTCTGCTATCAAAAAAACAGTGGATGGTTCTATTTGACCATTCTGATGAATTGTTCACAGAAGTGGCTACACCATCAACAAGGTTGGAAGCGGGTCCCAATCCACCCATGGAGTTGGCAGCGCGAACAAAAAATTTTGCAGTTGCATCAGGGGTTATTTCAAGACTGTTTGTTGCGACACATTTGAAGAATTTCCGGTTTTTGAATACTACCCAGCAGAGTGCGCTATCATTATCATTCCATTTTAATACTTTTCCATCCATACGAAGGGTTGGAGCGCTCACCTGTTTTGTCAAATTGTCCGGTTGCCAGTTATCATTACCTTTGAGTACATTGGGGATAGTATATTGCGCAGCCTGAGATGCTGAAAGCACTGGATTCAATTTAACTGTTGCACCATCGAGACTGTAGGTTGTTCTCCGACCGCTGAGATCTACTGATGAACCGGTGGCGGTTTTACTATTATATTCTGCAAACAAAGTCGGAAGAACATTCATGGGATTACCCCAGGCTGCTGCGGTTGGCAGCTTTTTCATGATTGTGTTGATGTAAACACATCGGGGAGTATTATTCCATGAACGTCCAAGAAGATGATTGCCCCCCGTGCCATCGATGGTGCAGTTCATGAACACGTATCCCCAGGAACTTTTTGTGCCTGGAGCTGTGAGACAACCTTTATCCCTTTCAAAATAGAGAAGGCATCTGTTGAAAAACACGTCACCATACCCGCATATAAAATCAACGGTACCATGAATTTCACCATCTTCCCAATAGGTACGGTTTCCAACAGTGTAGTAGGTGTCCTGTGTGCTCAGCAGCTTAACATTTTTATATATCAGTTTATCGCCCTGTTCTTTTACAGCTACGTACCTTCCTGTTTTGGAAAGGTCCGAACCATTCCGGTAATTCGCTTTGTTAAGTATGCTGAGGTCCTGAAGATACAGATTGCTGGCTTTATTAAAATAGAGTGTTGAAGTGATACTGATCCCTTCATTGATTGCTTGATTAAAAATAATAGTGCTGTCTGCATTCTCACCGATAAATGAGACATTTGAAGCCGTAAAACTGGTCATCTGATTTGCATCACCGGTAAGTTTGCCAATATTGTATTCTCCTTTGGGAAAAAACAGGTAAAATCGTTTTCCAGAAGAACTGTTCTGAGTCGCAGCGGTAACTGCAGCTTTGAAATCACCATCAACTCCGATAATAAAGTCGAAAGCTTTTTTTGAAACAGCATACGAAGCATCGGTACCGAAAGAAATAACGATGAAAATTGTTAAAAAAAGTATCTTGAATATCAGATGATTTCTTTTATTTATCATGCCGGATCGTCCCTTTCACCCATCTTACATAACATTAATTAATACTTAATACCGGTAATATAAGAATAATGACCAAAAAATCACGTTTTAATTTAAATGAATTATGGAATTATATTAACTACATTATATGATAGTGGATGTATTCGGTCTGATCGTCTGCCAGCTGAATTTTTGAAATACCGGAGCTGAATGTTATGAAATTGAAACGAATATTCCTGATTTTATTCCTGATCTCACCACACGCCTTTGGTCAGAAGACCATTTATATCCCCAAATTCATAAAAAGTATGGATCTGAACAGCAGTTCAAGTCAGTGGTGTCATGCTCGAAGTAAGCAGAGTGACAACGTTGTTGTGTTCTGGGAAGCTGGTTTTGGAACAGATCCATCAACGGCTTCAGGGAGTTACAAGGTAGATATCAATAAACTGCTTGGCGTTGCAGAAAAAGCTTATTCTTTTTATCTCGATACACTGAAATTTGCGACCAGTGGAACATCGGTTACTGATAAGTATAAACTCATGATCTTTTTGCTTTACAGTACTGAGTGGGCGGCGTATGGTTCCGGTCAGGATGATATTGTGGGGACACTACAGGTCAATCCGGCAGCAGCGAATTATGCAAATGTTGTAGCGCATGAAATCGGCCACTGTTTTGAGTATATCACCGGTTGCGATACGGATGGGGGATACCAGTATGGATTTGGCGAAAACGGTGGTGGTGGGAATGGTTTCTGGGAACAGTGCGCACAGTGGATGTCGTTCAAAGTGTATCCGGAACAACAGTTTACGGCTGGAGATTTTCGTACTTATATTAAAAGTAATCATCTGCATATCATACACGAAACTCCACGGTATGCAAACTATTTTCTGATGGATTACTGGACGTACAAACATGACATCACTTTCACGGGGAAATTATGGAAGGAATCAAGAAAACCTGAGGATCCTGTGGAAACTTATAAACGCCTGAATTCCCTGACACAGGCACAGTTCAATGCGGAAATCTATGAGCATGCTGCACGTTTGACAACCTGGGATCTGCCTGCGCTTAAATCCTATGGTGCAACGCATATAGATGACAGAGTTCAGGTAAAAATGAATTTAATATCAGATAGCTACTGGATAGTAGATACATCAGTGTGCATCCAAAATTACGGTTACAACTGTATCAGGTTGAATGCACCATCGAAAGCTGCAGATGTTACCGTAACATTCAAGGGAAAAGCCGGCACAAGCCCGTTCAGAGCGATAAAAACAGATAAAGGGGGTTGGTGCTTTGGTTTTGTAGCTCTTTTGAGCAATGGTACACGAAAATATGGAGAAATGACGGCTGTTAACATGTCCGGTACGACCAATCCGGAGAAAACAGTAACATTCAGTTGTCCTGATAATTGTTCAAAACTGTGGCTGATTGTTTCTGGTGCGCCTCAGGAACACTGGCGACATCCCTGGGATGATGATGTCAGCAATGATGAACAGTGGCCGTATCAGGTACAGTTTAGAAATACTAATCTGCTGGGACAAAAAACGGATATCGTATTAAATTCAGTTAATAAATCATTATTATCGATGAAACCCATTTTTACAGAGCATACAATCTTTTTTTCGGAGAATGTTAACTGGCGAATTTCAGGTTTGTCTGGAAAACAACTGGGTGAAGGATTCGGATCTACGATTGATATAAAGGCTTTTTCTGCCGGAGGATATCTTGTGAATTGTGGCAGACAGTGTTTCAGGTTTGTAAAAAAATAACCTTTAACGAATCCCCAGCTTTTCAGATATAATTTTCTTGCTGCCGGCGCTATTGGTTATATTGATTCTCATAAGATATGTTCCGGTTCCGACCAGACGATTAAACTTGTTGGTTCCATCCCACATAATGCCATAGAGTGTTGTATCTTTGGTTGCCTGAAGATCAAGCTGTTCGACAAGATTACCTACAGCATCATAGATAACTGCTTTACCATACGAATTTCCTGATATTTTTTTTAGTTGGCGATTAGAAAATACACTGACTAAAACTCCTGTTGGAGAATCGGCAATGATATCCCAATACGTGACTCTCTGATAGTCCGTCAGGAGATCCTGCCATCTAACATGGTCTTCTCCCCTAATAGAAAAGGGATTGTGAACCGCTCGTATAGAGATGGTATCCGGAATGACCACCGGTGTGTAATTATCCTTAATGGTAACAGTGGTTGTTGCCTGGGTATCTGTCTTGTATTCGATGGAACGTCCCGGTTTGGAATTCAGCAGTGTTACAATGACTGTTTCATCATCCTCTTTCAATGTGTCTGTAAGAGGATTGATCTGAAGGGTAACACTTTTTTCTGAACCCTTAAACACGATGGAGTCTGGTAATCCGGTGTAATCAATGTTGGGTGTTGCGGTTCCGCTTGTTTTAAAATAAACTACAAGATCACCATAATCGCTGCTGTTGCGGGTGAAAAGTACGGTGCCGTTTGAAGGCCCCTTCTCGTTTGCAGTTGCGATTGGTGCACTTACAGTAACCGTATAAAAAATGGTATCAACACAGTTAATGAGGACACCTTCAGTTGCTGCCCGGGTGTCTGTCCGGACAATGTTGAAATTAATTTGCGAAAGCGTATCCTTGGTTTGCGATGATGAATCAACCCGGACCGCATAATTTATTTTAAGATTCAGTGATGTTACAGAATCTTTAAGCATAAGGTTTGGTACATAAAATGAACTGTCTTTGGTACTGTACTGGCTGTAGGTGGTGTTATTGAGAACAAGCTTGGTGGGTTGTTTGCGAATCGAGGAAAATATTGGTGCGATAGCTTTTGTCATAAGAACATTGAGGAGTGTATCGTAGGATGTCCGAATGCTCCAGACATCACTTAAATAGTTATTAGCAGAGTAGCCGTTCACCTTGACATTGTTAGTCATATCCTGGATTCGTTGAGGAACACGTTGTGCGTTGTCGTTTACAAAGTAAACAGTGAACGTGGTTGGATAATCGACTGCTTTCTGATAATCATTGGGGTTTTTACCACCATGATTTTCAGAACTGGTTTCCTGCGGCATCGGTTCACCATCTGAAAGGAATATGATAAACTGATTTTCTCTAGGATAGCGGGATTTTTGCATCGCATATTTGGCGGCATCAAAAGCGGTATTGATATTTGTATACATGTTTGCCTGAGAAAAAGACGGCTTGTATACCAGATCGGTGGTCATCAACTGGTTTTTAGAGTCTGGACGGGGTACTTTTTTTGTTGTAAGATAGTACTTCATCATTTTTAAAACACTTAATGTATCATCCAGCATTGAATCCAGTGGCATAAGCGGGAGGTAGCCTTGTGTTCGTACACCTGCAGGAAATTGATAATCGGCTGGCAGCGGAACAGCATACGGTAGATTTTGCGTGTCGAAGTACAGGACATTCTGAAAAACCACCATCCCGACTTCCGCTCCGGGATATTTAGATTTGATTGTATCAAGTAGTGCTTTTGTAACAGTAAAGCGTGAACCAGCAGTATCGGTAGCTGTATTTCCGGTAAGTCCCGACATGCTTCCGGAATGGTCGATCACAAACATGATGGACGGGGATCCGCTTCCTTCGGTACCTTCAATGAAATTCACCGGCATGCACACAAAGAAATTTGAGGAGACAGAATTTACCTTTTTGGGAACGTAGATGGTGGTGTTGTTGAACTCTTCGGGGCACCGTTGTAATCGCATGTTACAGATTTCACCGGCTGAAATCTGTATCGAAATCAGAAAAAGAGTAGTTATAACTTTCAATAATGTGTTTGAGTTCAAAAAGTAAAATTTCATCATACATTCCCATTCAGATTAATTCAAGATGTTATGTACTAAATCTATATTAATATTATAGCACTACAAAAGCCATTTTAGCCTGAATTAATTCAACACTCTATAAATTGTAACTGATACTGTAATCTGGAGATAAGGAAATGAGGGGTTCAAGGGTTCAGGAGTTCAAAGGTGATATGAAATTTTTGTGGTCAATGGGTTTGAATTTGGATTCCGGTTTTTTGGGAAGATATTTTTGGAGGAGAAAAAACGGAGGGGAGAGGATTCGAACCTCCGGTAGGGTTACCCCTACGCAGGTTTAGCAAACCTGTGCCTTAAGCCGACTCGGCCACCCCTCCTCAAAAAGAACGATTTAGATCTCTAATATACTTTTTTTGTCGATATAAATACAATAATAAAAATAGTAAGGATAATTCTTCTGGCAAATCGGCAAAGTTATCATTTTCAAGGTAAATTATATATCAGGTCTGAAGTTTGCTATTAATGTTGGAAAGTTTTGTATGTTGCAGTCGGTAAATATATTAACACTGCTTTCATGTGATGAATATTTTTCTAGTGCATTGTTATTGTTACAGATGTATACTTTATTGGTAATGAATGGCAGTATTTCCGCTTTGTACGGAACAAAAGATTGTTGATATTACTTTTTACCTGATGTAATATTCGAATTGCTCTATTGCCTGTTCCACTTATAAGTTCAGGCACAAAATTTATAATTTGGTATAAATGCATTTTCAGGAGTGCCATGGAAAGTAGAAACCTGAAGGAAACCTATTACAGGTATCTTCGATATTTTTTAGCAAAAGATGACACAACTGCAACACCCTATGATAAATACATGGCACTGGCGTATGTTGTCAGAAGTGAGATGGTGGATAATTGGATAAAAACCCAGAAAAACTACCATGATGTTTCTGTTCGCCGGGTGTACTTCCTGTCTATGGAGTACATTTTTGGCAAGAATTTACGTCATAATATGATCAATCTGGGTATTGAAAAAGAGATTTCCTCGGCAGTTAAATCATTCGGACTTACAATCGAAGACCTTTATGGACAAGAGGATGATTTTGAAATTGGCAATTCAGGGAAAGCCAGAACCGCTGTATGTTACCTTGAATCGATGGCAACACTGGGGATTCCCGCAATGGCGTATGGTTTACGATACGATTATGCTCAATTTCAACAGGATATTAAAAATGGCAATCAGGTTGAGCGTCCGTACGATTGGCTTCATCGGGGGCATCCCTGGGAAATTATCCGTCCGGAGTATTCATGTACAGTCAATTTTGCCGGAGATTGTCAGCCTGTAGATCCGGTGACATCATTTGGAGCATTCAAGTGGCAGAGTGCTGAACAGGTTCATGCAATACCTTACGATGTTCCTGTACCCGGATATAGAAACAATGTTGTAAATACATTACGACTCTGGTCAGCACGTGCATCAGAGGAGTTTTTACCCGATTACCTTAATCACGGTGACTATGTACGGGCTTGTGAAGAGAAATCCCAGCTTGGTCGGATTACAAAAGTATTGTTCCCCGAAGAAGATGTTCGACGTGCTACTGAGTTGCGTATGAAACAGCAGTACTTTTTTATCAGTGCGGCTCTTCAGGACATTATTCGTCGTTACAAAGTAAAAAATCAGGATTTAAGTGAACTCGATAAAAAAATCATCATTCAGTTAAGCGGTAGCAGATGTGCTCTGGCAATTCCTGAATTGATGCGTATTCTGGTTGATATCGAAGGGGTTCCCTGGGAAAGGGCATGGCAGATCACACGTAATGTTTTTGCGTACACCAGTTATGCTGTTCTGCGTGAAAATCTTGAAACATGGCCTGTTTATAAAGTTGCTCAGATGTTGCCCCGTCATATGCAGATTATTTTCGAAATTAATCAGGTGCATCTTGAGGAGATTCGACGAAATTATACTACCGATCCAGAAATGGTTAGGGAGCTTTCTCTTATCGAGGAGGGTGAGGTCAAGCGGATCCGACTGGCAAATCTGGCAGTATTAGGTTCATTTGCGGTGAATGGTGTTTCAAATGAACAGACTGAAATAGTGAAGAAAAAACTGTTTCCGCAATATTCCCGCTATGTACCGGATAAATTTTGTAATATGTCCACCGGTATTGCGCACCGGCGTTGGATGCTTTGTTCGAATAGTCCGCTTTCTGAGCTTATTAACAGCACCATCGGTGATAAATGGATTACCAATCCTGAAGAATTATCTAATCTGGAAGCCTACAGTAAGGATCCATCATTTCTTGATGCATTCTGTAAGTTAAAGGTAAATGCGAAAAAATCGCTGATTAATCAAATCGGATTAAAGAATAGTGAATTGCCTTCCGAGTCAGTTCTGTTTGATATACAGTGTGGTAAAATACACCCGTACAAACGTCAGGTATTGCATATCTTTAATATTCTTCATCGATATCTTAAAGTAAAAGCCGGTGAAAAGCTTGCAACAAAACGACTACACGTCTTTGCAGGGAAATCATCACCCTCAGATTTTCTTGCCAAACAGATTGTGCATCTGATCAATGTTACATCAGACCTTGTCAATAATGATCCTGATGTCAGTGATGTAATGAAAGTGGTGTTTATACCTAATTTTGGAATGAGCTGGGCTGAATCACTGGTTTCATCAGCAGATATTTCAGAACAGATTTCGACAGCATCCATGGAAGCTGCAGCCACATTCAATATGAAATTTGCCTTTAACGGAGCACTTACCGTCGGAAGTCGTTCCGGGACAAACATCGAGATTGCCGGAAAAGTTGATATCGAAAATATGTTCATTTTTGGAATGTCAGGTGATACACTTCTGGAGCTTGGACAAACCAAACCTTATGAATTAATAAATGCCGATATCAGACTGCGTGATATTTTCAAACTGCTGGATAAAACATTGTCTATACTTCCGGAAGGTGCAGCAATCTTTCCTCTGATTTCATCATTGCGTGATCTGGACAGGTTTTATGTTCTGACCGATTTCAGCGATTACTTAAGAATACAGGATCTGGTCGATGTTGAATATTGTGATTCTCATAAATGGGCGCAAAAATGTATATTAAATATTGCGCGTATCGGGTGGTTTTCGAGTGACAGAACTATCAGAGAATACGCCAGTAACATCTGGAAAGTCCCATCACTATGAGAAAAGAGACACGCCTGAACGGCTTACCCGTCGTTTCAGGTTGGGGTATGGGGGCAGCGTACTTTGTAGGAAGAGCTGTTCAGCCCGCATCGACGGTAACAATCGCACGGCAGGATGTCGGCGATGAGATTATGCGCTTTAATGAGATCCGCGAGAAGGCAAAAAAGAGCTATTCGCAACTTACAAAAGATCATGATGGATCTTCAACACTCGATTCTTCAATTCTAAATATCTATCAACACATTCTGGATGATCCTGCATTTATCGGTCAGGTTGTGGAAACAATCTCGACAAAAATGTATGATCTTGAGACTTCAATCAGGATGGTTTCCGAGGATTTCATTAAGCGCTTTGAATCTTCCGGAACAGCTTATTTTAAAGAGCGAAGCTCTGATATGGTTGAAGTGTGTGAAAAACTGATATCGTATCTATATGAAGATGATGGACGAACCAAGACGTTTCTGGAGCCAGTGGTTTTAGTTGTCCTCAGATCTTTCACTCCTTCAGATATATTATCATACGAAAAATCAAAAATTCAGGCAGTAATCACATCAAGCGGTGGAAAAACTTCCCATGCTGCGATTCTTGCCCGTTCGTATTCGATCCCGGTAATTTCCGGTGTTCCGAATATTTCAGAGTCAATTCGTCCTGGTGATCCGGTACTGGTTGATGCTGAAAAGGGGGTTGTATATGTACGCCCAAATGTTACGGTACTGTCCCGTTATAAAAAAGCAGGTTTTGATGAAGAGATTTTAAATAAACTCAAAGAAAAATGGCGTAGACCGGTTTACACTACTGATGGTGTGCAGATTGAGGTACTTGCAAATATTTCTTTGCCTGATGATATTGATGATGCAAACGAAAACGGGGCTGATGGAATCGGGCTTGTCAGGACCGAGTATCTTTTATCCAATCGGAAAGAGATGCCCTCTGAAGAGTTACAGTTCGAATATTACAGTAAAATTCTCGATAATGGTGGAAAAAAACATTGTGTTATTCGCCTGATGGATATCGGCGGAGATAAAATACCTCAGTTTTTTGATATGCCTGCTGAATTTAATCCTTTTATGGGATGGCGTGCAATTCGAATTTTTCTTGAGCGAAAAGACTTGTTTGAGACACAGGTTGCTGCGATCCTTAGAGCTGGTGTCGGACATAATTATTCAATAATGATGCCGATGGTGACCACGTTACAGGAGTGGCTTGAGGCGAAAGCGTTTATCGTTCAGGTTGCCAGAAAACTGAATATTCAGGTACCACGGCTTGGAGTTCTCTTTGAGGTTCCGCTTGCTATTCTCGAAATGAATACATTCATGCGGGAGATCGATTTTGCATCTGTTGGTACTAATGACCTTATTCAGTATCTCAGCGCCGCAGACAGAAATAATGCAAAAGTTAACTATCTGTACAATCCCGTCGAGCCTGCATTTCTCCGGATTATCCGTAATACCATAAAATGTGCAAATGATAACGGAATGCCACTATCGATCTGTGGAGAGATGGCTGGAAACCCTTTGCATACGGTGTTGCTGGTTGGTCTTGGTCTCAGGCGTTTCAGTGTAATTCCTAAGAATATACCTCTTATTAAAGAGATCATTGCGCATGTCAGCTATGCAGAAGCTGCTGAGAGTATCTCACATATCGACGCAATCGAATCAACAGAGGATATGGCGCACTGGCTTAAAACGCTCAACCGTCGGTTACTGGGTGATGTGCTACAGCAGTTGCCGATATCGGTTGATGTGTAATACAGCACATATTTTTTTTATTAAATTCGGTGACTTCGAGAGCCTCAGTCACCGGTGGCTGATGCTCTCGAAGCCACCTGCAGATAACAGGAATTTCAAGCTCGTTCCATTCCAATCAAGCGTAAAAACTCATTCCTGGTGGCACTCTCGTTTCTGAAACTTCCCAGCATCGCAGAGGTGATCATCTTTGAATTCTGTTTGGCTACTCCGCGCATCATCATGCAAAGATGCTGAGCCTCGATCACTACACCGACACCTTCGGCATTTATCGGTTCCATCAGGTGGGAGGCAATCTGCTGGGTCAGCCGCTCCTGTACTTGAAGTCGTCTGGAAAAGCAATCCACCAGACGGGCAAGTTTGCTCACTCCATACACGCGGTTTTGAGCGATATACCCTATATGACATTTTCCGAAGAACGGAAGCATATGATGTTCGCACATACTGTACACTTCAATATCGCGAACGATGATCATATGATTGCACTCTTCCTGAAAAATAGCTTTACTCAGTATTTCATCCGGATTCATTTTATAACCGGACATCAGATGCTCGTAAGCGTGTTTGACTCTTTTAGGTGTATCAATCAAACCCTCTCTTTGTGGATCTTCACCAAGATATTTCAAAATGTTGATTATTTGATCTTCCACCCGTTTGAATCCTTTTCTATAATGTGATAGACTGTAACATTTCAGATTAAAAATACGTTATTTGAGGTATATTATTAGGAATTTTTCTCTTTTTTATCGATGAATGTGTGGGTAAAAGATATTTTTATAAAAATCATACGGGGAGTATACAATTATGCAGCGATCAGGCCGGGAAAATAAACGTAATCGGAATAGCTCTTTTGTAAAAGGTCTACTGCTTCTTTTTATTTTTGCTGCGATTTTATTTCTGTACAGAAATCTCAAGACCAACGGTTTACCATCACATTTCAGTTCGATGTTGTCCGGCGAATTTGATAACTATAGAAACCTCAAAGCGCTTGATTCGACACGTGTGGATTCGATTAAAAATCAGGTTGCAGGTTTCTGGGTACATTTATCAGGGGATTCTTCAACAGCTGTGCGGATTACCGATTGTCTTGAATTGCAGAAAACGGGAATTATCTGGCAGGTCATCAGATGGGATATCAATTACCTCAATGCTGATTCAATTTCACTGTATCATATAAGAAATTGCTATCTGAATCCCTACTCACTAAGCACCGATTCAAGTGAGGTTATCTGTGATGTGCGCGTGCTTCGTCAATCGTTTGTCTATGGTGATGATACTTGCTATGGCGCAAGTCAGGTTGATAATCTTTGGCGCAGTAAATGGTCTGATGGCGTACTCGAGTTGAACAAAAAAAGGTACACACACTATTCCGGACCGATTGAGAAATTTTTTCCTGACAGTATAATCGATCTTGTGGATAAAATCGATATTTTCGAGTGTAAAGGGAGCTCTCAACTTACCCCCCGTTCCATTGGGTTTCTCAAGAGTAAATTCGAAGAAAATCAATCTGTCATTCAACTTGATAATAAAAAAGTCATTTACGATTTTTATGATTACTTTTTGAAAGATGAATTGATTGAATCATTACCATATCTGAGTTCAATAGATGACAGTGTAGCAATTGTTCTCACTATTCAACCTGATGGAAATGTTCAGAATGTTGCTCTCAAGGATAATGTCGTAGTACAGAATAAACTTCAGGAACAAATTTTAAAAGAGGCTTTTTCCTGGAAGTTCCCTGTTCGTCAGTCTGATGGTGCTATTGAAATCCAGTATACGTTAAAATTCTGACATGATAATTATTAAAATTGTGAATGTCCCACTACTACAATCAGAGGAGACTTCTGGCGCGGAACCTCCTTTTTTACGGAGGTTTTAAATGGTTCCTGAAACCCGTCCTGAGCCAGCACTAAAATCCGGGAAACAAATCCTTCTTATGGATGATGATCCGATGGTGCAGATGGTGGTGCAGAAATTATTGACAAAAAAAGGGTATAGGGTAGAGTGTGCTCAATCGGGTGAAGAAACTATAAAAAAATACCAGGAATACCTTGTTGGTGGCACCCCATTTCATCTGGTGATGATCGACCTTTCCATCCATGAAGGAATGGGTGGGGTAGAGGCTGCACAGCATCTCAAGGAGATCGATCCGGACTCTAAAGCAATAATTTTCAGTGGATATATAAGTGATCCGGTTGTTGATGAGCCTGGAAAATACGGTTTTGATGGTGTTTTGAAAAAACCGTTCAGTATCGATGAGTTTGAGCGATTAATAGCGTCATTATCCTGAGGTTCAGGGGTTCAGGGGTTCAGGGTTCAGGGTTCAGGGTTCAGGGTTCAGGGTTCAAGGTTCAAGGTTCAAGGTTCAAGGTTCAAGGTTCAAGGTTCAAGGTTCAAGAGTTCAAGAGTTCAAGAGTTCAAGAGGTTCTGTGACCGGAACTGTAAATGATTAAGCCGAGCTCCATAAATTAGTGTACATTATCAGTAGAATGTTGAAAAAGGAGTTCTCAGAATGAAATGTATACCAAAAAGCGATCACGGTCATGTATTGATTTCTCTTCTCACAGCAATAATGCTTTCATCTATTAGTAGTAGCGCTCAAAGTCGTCAATACAAGTACGCAGTTGTTTGCAGTGAGGCAGCTTATTCTGAAAGTGGGTGGAAACTTGTTGCGGATTCGCTGGTTAAGAAGCACGCATTAAAAGGGGTAAGTCAGCTTTTTAAGTGGAAATCTCAGATTGGAGATGTAAAAAGCGCTTTAAGTGAATTCAATCCTGACTATGTTGCTTTTGTCGCAAGACCGGCAACAGAGTGTAATTCGTCATTTGTTGTTGCAGTGCACCGTTTATGCAGAATGCTTGATAGTGATCCTTATGGTGATGCAATCTGGGGAATTGTCACGGGATATAAGGCGGAAGATGCTTTGCGAGCGATATCGGAATCCCTTAACATAAAAACTGTTCTGGCTGCATCAAATAATATTTCATATGAACCACCGATTCAGCGGTTTTATCAGGCTATCGGTATGACATGTGATAGCTACACCAGAACAGATTACCTTTTTCCCGGAAGTCGCGGGAGTGTCTATACCGAAAATAAGCGTCCCGACAATGAGCAGGACCGAATAAAAACTGTGAGTAAATGGTTGAGCAGTGAATCGCTGAATATCTCTATACAGGGAAAGGGTACGATAAGCGGTCCGGTGGATTGTATTATTACCGGTGGACATGGAAATGTCAATGTGTGGCAGTGTCATTACCCCGAAGCCGGTACTGAAGGGTACATGCGATCCTCTGCGGGCAAACTGATTGGTTCGCCATATTCCGGAAACGCGATCGATATAAATGCAAAGACTCCAAAGGTGTACTGGTGTTTAAGCAACTGCCTTATGGGTAACCCTGATAGTAAAGATAATATCGTATATGGTGCTTTTGGCAGCGGCAGGGCGATTCAAATGTTCGGGTTTATCATTAACGCATCTGCCGGCGATGAGTTCATGGCATGGGGTGTGTATGACAGGGCCACAAAACTGTCCGGTAAATTGACACTACCGGAAGCATACTTCCTTTCAAATAATAATGCACTCTTTGAGATTCGGAATCCGGGAAATCTGGTGAATACACGTCTGGTGGAACCATTTATGGATTCGACCGTTTTTTATGGTGATCCAGCTGCTGATGTCCATTTTCATCCATTCGGAGATACCGCTCACGCCTATAAAACAGATCTGAAAATGACAGGCAGTACCAACGGATTGACGGAATTTGCCTATACCTTTACGATGCTTGCTCACGATCAGCCCTATGATGAAGGATATTGTTATCAGTTCCGTCCTGCAGAACTGCTGCCGGTAAGAATTGATCCATCAACGGTATCGGTTGTTAAAAACGATGGTCACAAATGCGACATAACCGATAATGTAATGATCTGGGAGATGCTTTCAAAAGGTGAAAAACTGAATAAGAATACACCGAAGACCCTGACATTTCGTGCAAAAGTTACTGATACGAAAACAACTGCGATTATTGAAACACCTATTGTAAAAAGTCCAGCTGCAGTAATTCAAATGCAGTGTTGTAAAAATGGAGCAAACAATTTCATTGTGTTGAGTGGCCTTACTACAGAAAAATATTTATTGTCAATTGTCGGTTTGACAGGAAAAGTGTATTGTACAAAATCTGTTTCTCCTTCTGGTGATGGTGTTGCACAAGTGGCAATTGAACAGACCTTGCCAGCCGGCGTTTATTGTGGAGTTGTGAAGGGGGTTAGTGGGGAGATTGCGCGATTGTTGACGCAGTGATATTGTGAAATGCAGTATTATCAGTTATCAAGTCATTAGAATGATGGTTTTTCATTTTTTAACTGTTGACATTAAAGATTCGTTCTTTTTTTAAGAATTTTTGGGATTTTCACAATATCCGATGTAGCTGTGTCGCGAGGAATAAAAAGACTGTGGGACTTTGGGACGGGAGACAAAGGGACTACCGAATAAAATCAGACTTTACAAGTTTTTTTGTTCACTATTCTCCTATTCACCCAGTCTCTAATTAACCGGGACTGCACGTCTTCGCTACGCTACGGCTCCATCACCGTTGAAAGCGTCGTCGCCGCGTTTGGCATTTTCGGGGCTGCGTATTAGCCTCAGGCGTCACATCACCCGGAGTTTACCCTGAGCTGTGTCGAAGGGGCCTGCAAAGTGCCCTGTCTACACTTCTTACCTTTCGTTCTGCGCCTACTCACCAGGGCAACTCCATAGTAGGAGAGGGGATATGTAGTAGCTACCTACGGGTAACCAGCCGAGTCTTCGAGACCAGCGTTAGCTGAACCGAGGTAC
>JBNKZD010000274.1:0-8043 GCA_050301235.1 Chitinispirillaceae bacterium
TCAAAAATGGTAGTTATTCAGTAAAATCAGCTGTTAATAGTTCGGTTTTATCTGGCGGGAAATTAGAGAAAGTTGCAGCTTCAATTAATGATACGCTAAAAGTCACAGCTGATAAGTTTCTGGCAAAGTCCATTCCGATTACAAATTATGTGCAGGATCTGGATATCACTCTGGATAGCGCTAACGGTACAATTGTGCATCTCGATCAGGAAAAACAGACTATTCAGGGATTTGGTATCAACGCCTGTTTGATGACAGGGAATATTTTCAATATAGACGAATGTTACGGACTCGAAGGACCCGACGCACTTGGTATGTCCATAATAAGAATCGGAATGGAGCTTGACCAAAATAAAAATGTAAGACACCGAGGTGTTCCTAGTGGTTGGGATAAAGCGAAAACCAAATATAATGCCAAAGTCATCGGGTCCTGTTGGAGTGCGCCCGGAGAATGGAAAACCAATGGTCAGGAGAATGATGGCGGGCATTTGAAAACACAATACTATACCCAATGGGCGGAGAAAATTGCTACATACGCCAAAACATATAATGTAGATATCATGGGGATCGCGAATGAGGCTGACTTTTCATCTGAGTGCGCTAATAGAGGAGCGCCTTGTACGGACCATTATGCGTCAATGACTTATACCGGTAAGGAAATGGCTGCGTTTGTTAAAGAAGCAAGGAAGGCATTCGACAAAATTTGTCCTAATACAAAATTGATGGCACCCGAAGCATCACTCTGGATTCACGTATGGAGTAATATATCGCCTACTGGAATTGGGGTGCCCGGAGCGCCTAATGGAGGCTATAACAGCTCCGATCCACATGGTTGTGGTTGTTTCTCTAACGATATAACAGAGGAAGCCGCTGCTAAATGCGCACAGAAGTGTAAGGATGGCGAAGGATATGACTACGGTCACTGGCTTGCAAAAGACCAGCAAGCCTGGGACGCAATAGACATTCTGGGTGTGCATGAGTACGAATCACAGAAAGCCTATGCATGGCCTGCAGATGTCACCGGTGGTAAGAGAACCAAGGAGATCTGGCAGACCGAAATGTCCGGGGTGATGTACTGGCCTGAAGCGGGGCCAAATGCACACATCGAAAACGGCGTCGCAGTGGCGCGGTGGATTCAATCGGCACTCATGGTTGGTGAGGCTTCTGCCTGGTGTTACTGGTGGTATGGAGCTCCTTACTATACGAGCGATGACAATGAGGGCTTGGCACTGATCAAGGGCAGTAACCAGAAGACCAAGCGTTATTATACCTACGGAAACTATAGTCGGTATATACGCCCAGGCCAGAAAGTAGTTAACATTACAGGAACAGATAAACTTCCTGCAAAAGTGCTCCTTACAGCATCAAAAGATGATGCTGGTAAGGTTGTTATTGTTGCGGTGAATGAAACAACGAGTGAGCAGTCTATTGATATTACCATCAGTGGCGGTACTGCACCCTCCTCTTTTACCCCAATCGTAACAGATAAGGACAATAACTGGAAAGAAGGTAGTGTTGTGACAACAAATGGTAGTGTCTTGACTGCCAAGCTTGCCAAAATGTCTGTTACAACATTTGTAAGCAAGTAGTTTTCTAAATTGTTGGCAAATAATAGAAATTTTTATTTTCAATGCATATACCACTACATTTAGCAGTGGTATATGTTTTTACTATGAACAGTATCTATTTTTTTATACCTGTAAAACTATTATCTTGACATAAAACAAATGGATATATAAACTTATTTCACGGGGGAACTATGCATCATCATTACTTCTCGCTCTGTCTTGCCTTATTAACGAGCTCGACGATTGCTGCTCAGACGATAAACCTGCGGGGAGTGGTCTCCAATTCAACGAACCAGCCGGTTTCTGGTGCGATTGTCACTGTTGTGGGACAGAAATGGAAAGATACGACAGGAACTGATGGAAAATATTCATTTGATGGCGGCGTTGCAGTTCAATTGCCTTCTGTGATGCCAAAAACGAATACTATCACCATGGAAAACGGTGTACTCTGTTTCGCTCTAAACAGCTCTACTCCCGTAAAGATTGAGATCTTTGATATAAGAGGCAACCTCCTGAAAAAAGAGGTAATTTCGAACGTTTCTGCTGGTGAATATCAATTCAGTCTTGCCAATAATCAATTTGCACAGAAAAATCTCATTATAAAAACGTCATTAGGTTCTCAGGAACTGTCGTTTTCTTATGTAAACATAAGCAGTGGCAATGTTGCACTGAAAGCTTCGGACAAATATACCTTCTCACAAATTACAGGAAAACTATCGAAAATTGCTGCTGCCGTTGATACACTGAAGGTTACTGCATCTGGCTATGCAGCACAATCAATTCCCCTCATTTCTTTAAATCAGGAATTAAACGTAACGCTTAGTGGTGAGAATGAAATTGTAGTACAATTGGATCAAACAAAACAGATAATCCGAGGTTTTGGAATTAATAACACCTGGGGTTCTATAGGTAATTCAATATCCAAATGCTTTGATTCTACAACAGGGCTTGGTTTAAACGTTCTACGTATTGGTATGCAACCAAATGCTGATAATGTCAGTGCGTATGAAAACTTTAATGATGTCAAGGCTGCATCTAATCTAGGATGTAAGTACATTATCGGAACAGTCTGGTCAGCTCCGGCTAAATTTAAAACAAATAATAATCTCAACGCTGGTGGATACCTGAAAGAAGAATATTACCTGGATTGGGCTAAGGCAATCGCTAAATTTCCTAAAGTAGTGAAGGATGGCAGTGGTGTTAATCTTTATGCGATGTCACCTCAGAACGAAACGGATTTTGCATCCTGTGCTGCTAAGGGGCCACCGTGTACTGTTGATTATGTCACAATGCTTTGGACCGGGAAGATGTATGCAAAATTTTTTGAGATTGTAGGACCGCTTATTAAAGCCGCAGGATGCAAAGCTATGGCTCCGGAAGCATCTGAATGGCTTCATGCATGGTCTGATTTTTCTGCTTACGGTGCAGAAATTCCTGGTCAAACAACCAATTTAGGTAGTTCCGATCCACTCGGGTGCGGGTATATAGGGGTAGACGGTAAACCCAAATGTGATCATGAAAAAGGGTATGACTATGGTCACTGGCTCTATGCAAATAAAACAGCCTGGGATGCGATTGACATTTTTTCTACACACCAATACGATACACAAGTTGCAGAGCCATGGCCCTCTGATGTTCCACGAACAAATGCCAGCGGGACAATTGAAGTGTGGCAGACAGAAATGTCAGGGGTGCGATATTGGCCGGAACAAGGGACACTCTCAGGGAATAACTGTACCTGTTCCTCCCACATTAAGAATGGTGTAGCAGTTGCCAGATGGATACACAGTGCACTCACAATTGGTGAAGCATCTGCATGGTGTTACTGGTGGTGGAAACAGTCTGGTGATAATGAAGGAATAACTTGTGATGGTAATACATTAACAAAACGATACTACACAATTGGTAATTTCAGCCGTTATATGCGACCGGGGCAGCATGTTGTTGCAATCAGTGGAACAAAATCATTGCCAGCAAAGGTTCTTCTAGTCGCATCAAAAGGTGATAACGGTAAAGTTGTTATCGTGGCAATAAACGAAACAACAAGCGCACAAACAATTCCGATTACGATCTCTGGTGGTACTGCGCCAGCTTCTTTTACACCAATTGTGACTGCAGATGGTAATGAAAACTGGGCAACCAAAACAGCTGTAACAGTAAGTGATGGTAAATTTACAGCCTTACTTCCTGCGATGTCAGTTACCACATTTGTTAGCAAATAACGTTCTAATATTATGTATTTCATACAAGAACAAACTGCATTACATGGGGGGAGAATCTCCCCATCTTTGGCTTACAAATTTTACTAAGTTAAATGGCAGTTTTGTTCACCACTTAATTCCTGGATATGATTGCTGGTAGCAAAAATTCAGGATTCTAAATGTGAGTTAATAAATGACTAATGAAAGTGAGCAGACAATGAACAAAAAATCTCTACTCAAAACAATCGCATCTGTTTCGATGTTGGTTGGTGCTTCGATGGCAGCAGAACCATCGAATGTACTTATCATTTCCGGTGAAAATAATTTCTGGAAAGAATCTGCTGTTACCGAAGGAACCGGTGGTACCACCGTAACAGTTAATGCAAATACAAAATATCAGAAGTGGAGTGGATTTGCAGGTTGTGTGAATGAAGCCGGCTGGGATGCGCTTAGCGTACTCAATGCTGCCGATAAAGATAAAGCAATGAAGCTGCTGTTTGACAAGAAAGACGGAATCGGTTTTCAATGGGTTCGTATTCCAATTGGTGCAAGTGACTATGCTCTTAAGCGTTACTCACTAAATGATACCAAAGATGATTTTGAAATGAAAAATTTTTCAATCGAACGTGATAAAAGCTATTTAATTCCCTATATCAAAGCAGCACAGGCAATCAAACCCAATATCCATTTTTGGGCAAGTCCCTGGACTCCACCACCCTGGATGAAAAAAAATACCTATAATGCAGACGGCTATGATGGTGGCGAAATGCGCAATGAAAAAAATTATTTAGATGCCAACGCGCTCTATTTCAGTAAATTTATCAGTGCTTATGCTGCTGAAGGTATCCCTGTCAATGCCGTTTGCCCACAGAACGAGCCTGGTTACCAGCGAAACTACCCAACTTGTTCCTTTGGCAAATACAACTATGAGAATAAAGAAAAGAATACGTCAGGTAATGTCGACGGCACAGAGTATCTGAGTACATTTGTAGCCGATCACCTTTACCCAAAATTGAAACAAGACCATCCGAAAACTGAAATCTGGTATGGTACTCTTTCCAATGATGTATCTGCACCAGGCTACTTGAGTGGAATGCAGGCGAAAGATAATGGAAGCATGATCAAAGGTTTGGGGTTACAATGGAATAATCTATCATTAGTACCAACATATGCTAATAAATACTTCGTGTTCTGCTCTGAACATGTTTGCGGCAATTACTACTGGAAAGAATCATCTTGCAAAGCAACTTCTCCCGCAAACGCTACCCCGGATTGCTTCCTTCCTGGTTACGCTCCTAACAATTTCTCTTATGGTGTTGAAAGCTGGGGGTTCATACGAAGCTGGATTGTAGCAGGGGTACAATTATATAGTGCCTGGAACATGGTTCTTGACACAAATGGTCTCAACCTTAATACCGTCGTAAAGTGGCCTCAAAATGCGCTTCTTGTAGTAGACAAGGCAAATAAAAAGCTCAGAGTGACGCCATACTATTATGTCATGAGACATGTTGCACAGTATGTTGATTCAGGTGCAGTACGTATTCAGGCAAGCGGCGATAACTCACTCGCATTCCAGAACGCCGATGGAAGTATTGTAACCATAGTTCATAATCCAGGGAACTCTGATGCTCAGACTACAATTTCTGTAAGTGGAAAGAATTACAGTGTGAAAATACCCAAAAAAGGATGGGCAACTCTTGCTATAGGTTTAAAACCGGTTGTTGGTATAAAAGATGTTGCGATGAACCAGCTCAATACTTCGAAAGGAATAAAAGTTACCAGTTCTGGCGACAAACTGAAAGTTTCATTGGCATCAAAGGGAAGCGGTCGAGTTGAACTGTTGACAGTTTCCGGTCGAGTTCTCGAATCAAAAGCAATTCCGCTGGGCTGCAGTGAAGTTTCTTTCTCAAAGCAAGCATCTCATAGTGGTATGCTGCTTGTAAGAGTTATAAATGGAGCTAAGACAAGTACTGTTCGGTTTTCAAGTGTAAATTAAACATTTTTGACACCGGGGTCCCACCCCGGTGTATATACTTACCTCTTCCGGCATCAAATGAGACTTGCCCCACCGCTTAAAGTATGAAGGGCAGGAAACATTCAAACTTCAGATGGCCTTTTACAATAGATACCAGCACGTTTGAAATCGTTATCAAATGTAATTATTGTGAGATTGTAATTTTTGGATACAAGATACTGGTGTGCATCATCAAAATCTAATTTGATGTTCAAAACTATATCAGGTAACTCAACCAGATCCTTCGGGTTTAACCCAACCAATGCAACACCATCAGGGTCAAACAGATCTGTAAGAAATTCACAATATGCTTCTGGTTTCGATAATCTGCATAGAATTACACCTATAGAATATAATGCAAAATCAGAGATAGCGATTTCCTCTGTTGCAATTTTATCCAGAAAAGTACTTACTTCTTCAGCTTTTTCCTGCTTGAGTAAAAGCTCTAACCAAATATTTGTATCTATCAAATATTTCATTATCAACGCCATTCAAGAGCTTTTTTTTGCAATTCAAGAGAACTGTACTTATCCCTGTATTGCGACAACGCCCCTGCCCAATTTTTTTTAAGTCTTTTTTTCAGACCTCCATCCTTTTTCTTTCTCATTAGAAATTCAGCAAAATCAAGTACTTCAGCTTTTATTGCAGGCGGCATATTTTTTAATATGTCTTCTCTTGGATCTGGTAAGGCCATTTGAACTCCTCAAAACTATGAATGCTTTTATATAAATATAACAATATTACGGATTTAATTCGAGAAATTTAGCTTACCTCTAAATATTGTTCTTTTATTCGCTTTAATAAGTTTGTACATCATTTAGCCAGAAATCAGATCCATATATGCTAGAATTATAAGCATCATATAAAAGTATTATCTTAGATTGGGTGAAATATATCACTCATTTTTTAAATTATTTACATATTCGATTATTTTAGCAAAGAAACACCAGCCTACTCCTTAACAAATTCATTCATTGAAAGTCGTGCAGAATCCCCATTATTTATAGTCTGCTTTTCCATACTACCCGTTGCAGCACTGTCATTTTTATCGAATGTAATTTTGTGCCCATTTATTATCTCACATTTGATATAAATTGTATCGAGTGATTTATTCTTTTTAAACGAACTGTCGGTGGCTGTTATTACAACTGCCGTAACTTTATTGTTTTCAAGAGTGCTGATATTAATCTTCCAGGTAGAACCAGTGTCTTTTATACCACTATATGAAGCAGCGCCCGATGCACCATTCACCGATAGAATACCTGAAGGATCTGTGGCTTTTACTACAATTGTATAGCTTGAAGTACTGGTGGTAACACTATCCTTATTTGGGGTTAGCAGTGTATTGGCCGGTCCTGTTTTATCATTATCATATTTAATCCGCACAGACATTGAATCCATATTCTTTGCGTTTGAGGAATCTGTAGCTACAACTGTTACTTTAGCGTAACTTCAGGAGGCAATTCTTTTACAACTCCAGTCCAGAGATTTGCTGCTGCTGTTGATTTTTTCATACTAAAAGCAACCCCATCGCGAAACCCTCTAGAGTTCACGTATTCAGAGGTTCCTGTTGCAGCAGTCTGGCAGTCATTTTGTTATTCTGCCTTGTTTTTTAATGGACCTGACGGCGGGTATGGGGAGTGATAGTTCGGTGGTTCGGCACACGTATGGTTTCCCCATACCCATGCAGATTTGTTGTCGCAGGTGTTAACCTCGAAATTTGCAGTATTTGCAATTGTATTATTTAGAAAATGACCTCGTAATCCACAAAACTGGTAAATTTGAAGAGCTACAATCCCAACTTTTTCCGCAATTCCCGCACCTGTTCCACAGTCAATCCGGTATAAAGCACTATTTTTTCATCGCTTTCACCATTTTTCATCATAATCTCGGCAGTTTTCAAGGCTTTCTGCTCTCCCCCTAAAACAACTCCTTCTTCCCTGCCCTCTTCCCTGCCCTCTTCCTTTGCAGTATCAATAGAGTTTTTCAAATCACGGTATACCATCAAGCTTTCCTCATACTCCCGCACCTCCTCAGGGGTAAATTTTGCGATCTCCGCAATGCTGAAAAGTTTCTCGAAGACTCGCTCCTGCAGCCTTTGAGGACGACTGTGGAGTTTATCAAGGTTTTTAAATACATAAAGCCACTTGTCAAATCGTTCTTCAAGCTCCTCTTCGGTTTTATTGAAATTGGGCATCTGAAGATATACAAAGGTAAGCTTGTCATAAAAAATTGTCTTTTTGGTAGTCTCCATCAATTG
>JBNKZD010000275.1:0-30374 GCA_050301235.1 Chitinispirillaceae bacterium
ACTAATGAAATTAACCTTCGTATCATATAACATCCTCCTTTTTTTGTTCTACTGATGTTTTCAGGGGTAATGTTATCAAATAGTGTGCCGTAATTTAAAGTGTGCATAAAGCATTGATTTATAAAGATATAAAATCTGATCACGTAATATCTGCGTGGATCTTATATAGATCAGATATATCAAATATATATAATATGATAATCAGGATATTGTTTAAATGTCATTCTACCGGCAAGATCAAACTTGTAGGCGTGGTATCCCAAAAGTTATATTACTGCAGTAATTTGGTAAGGAATACCAAATTATTACAATTTCGGGCCCATAACTCAGTCGGTTAGAGTAGCGGTCTCATAATCCGTTAGTCCAAGGTTCGAGTCCTTGTGGGCCCAATTACTTTGAAAATATATTGGGAGGAATTTTGGAACCCTCAGGGCATATGCTGTCAATTGAGTACTACAAAACAATTCCCACATACTATAAAAGCACCCTATAGACGCAGGTGCTTTTTTTTTGCATTTTTTCTGATACTGTTTGGAGGACTTTTATTATGCTGCAAGATCTGGTGTTGTTGGTTCAATTACAGGAGATTGATCTGAGGATCAAAGAACAGGAGCTTGCCCAGGAAAACTTTCCTGCTCAGGTCACACAACTGGAACAGGAGATTGCAAAAGCCAAGGCAGCATTGGAACATGGTAACGATAAGCTTAAGAATGCACTTGCAGAAAAAAGTACGTTTGAAGATCAGATACAGAAAGCGAAAGATGGTCTGGATAAAAGTCAGGAGCGTTTAAATAATATTAAAACAAACCGGGAATATGATGCGGTTCATGCTGAAATAGAAACACAAAAACAAATGGTCAATACTGCAGAAACCCGTAAAAAACATATTCTTGATGAAATCGAAAAATTGCAAACCGCAGCTACCGAAACTCAGAATACTTATGAAACAATACTTGCTGAGAACGAACCCAAAATTAAAGAATTAAAAGAAAAAATTGCTGCAATTGATTCAAATATCGCAGAAATTACCAAAGAACGGGATGCTCTTGTTCCCGAAATTGGAAAACATATTCTTCGTCCTTACGATCTTATTCGTAAAAAGAGAAAAAATGGCAGGGCACTCAGTTTGATCAGCAATAATAAAAACTGCTCTGTTTGTTATAAAGTACTTGAACCACAATTATACAACGAAATTAAAAGAGGTCTGAAACTTATTATTTGTGAAAGTTGTGGATCTATTATGGTGTGGAATGGTGAGTATACTTCGAAAAGCTGATGAATCAAGTCTGGTGTTTATGAGCCAGGGTACATTGGATTTGGTTACTGCCATTGAAATAGTGCAGATATGAGCAACTTCGCACTCTACAGGAGGATGGTTGCCTATCTGCTTGTTTACTGGCCCTGGCTGCTTCTCTCTATTGTCATATCTTTTCTTGTTGTAAATTTTGAGACACTCTCCGTATGGTTTGGGGCTAGTCTGATTCAGACATTGTTTAATCCTGAACAGATGCATCTGACACAGCCTGAGATGACGATTGCAAATCTCAATGCAATTCTAAAATATTATACTTACCGTCTTGTGCAGCGAAGCAATCCGTTTGATTCGCTTAAAATCGTCTGTCTTCTAATGGCCGCTACGTTTCTGTTCAAAAATGTCTTTATCTATCTCAAAGCTCTTGTTGTCGCGAAACTGAAACTCAATGTCGTGCGTGACATGCGTAACCAGCTTTACAATCATGTCCTTAAACTACCGGTAAGTCATTACGACAGAACACGATCTGGTGATATAATATCTCTGATTGTGAATGATATCTCGACGGTTAATGAAGCGATGACCGGGACTTTTGATAAGATTTTTGTTGAACCGCTCAGAGTTATATTGTTCACGGGAACGCTCTTTATGATAAACGCCAAACTGACACTTGCGGTATTTATCATATTTCCAACAATAGGATTACTCACTACACAAATTGGCAAATCGGTCCGGCGGAGAAGTAAGAGAGTTCTTGAACACCAGGCGGGTCTTCAGTCGATTCTTCACGAAACGGTAAGTGGAATCAGAGCTGTTAAAATGTTCAACATGAACGAACAGGAATCCCGTAAGTTTCATAAAGAAAACCAGAATTTTATTCACCATTCATTTCACTCGACAAGCCTTGGTTCGATTTCCAGCCCACTTACCGAAGTGCTTGGGGTTGTCGTAGTCATTGTATTGCTCTGGTATGGAGGGCAGCAGGTGTTATCTCAGAGTGGGTTCAGCAGTGAGGACTTTGTACGATTTCTGCTGTTTCTTTTTGTGACATTCACGCCATTAAAGACATTGTCAAATATTCATAATACCCTCCAGCGCGGTTTTGCTGCTGCCGAACGAGTGTTTGCTGTGCTCGATACAGCAGTTGAAAATCTTACAAGAAAGAGCACAGTCAAGACACCATCACTGGAATCTGGAATATCTCTGAATAATGTTCAGTTTACCTATCCTGGTACAACGGAACAGGTGCTCTATGATGTCAATTTTACCATCAAAAAAGGGTCAATTGTGGCTCTTGTGGGTTCCAGTGGTGCGGGGAAAAGTACCATTCTCGATCTGTTGCCCAGATTCTATGATGTTAATGCCGGTGCAATAACAATTGATGGTGTGGATATCCGTTCGCTTGATCTGGTAGAGCTGCGGCATCTCTTTGGAATTGTTTCGCAGGAAACGGTGCTTTTTAACGAAACTATTTTCAATAATATCGCATATGGAAGTGATAACTCATCTCAGGAGATGGTAATAAATGCTGCGCAGGTTGCAAATGCGTGGGAGTTTATCGAAAAACTGCCTGAAGGTTTAAATACTATCATTGGTGAACGAGGCGTAATGCTCTCAGGTGGACAGCGTCAGAGACTCTCAATCGCCCGTGCCATACTACGAAATCCTCCGGTTCTGATTCTCGATGAAGCTACCTCTGCGCTGGATACTGAGTCGGAACTGTTAGTGCAGAATGCGATTAATAATCTAATGGTAAACAGAACCGCCTTGGTTGTCGCTCACCGGCTTTCGACAATCAGACATGCTGACACGATTATAGTACTAGAGAAGGGTCGGATTGTGGAACAGGGTACCCATGAGGAGTTATTACTACTCAATAACAGATATAAATACTTCTTTGATATCCAGTTTGCCGCAAAACAAGTGTAATAATAGATTTACCGGTTACAAAGTTCAAACCAGTTCAAATTATATTGATAAAGAAATAGTCGTATAACAACCGCTCCTGTTTCTAATATGATTCCATTAAGTTTTCCATATACTGTAAAGATCACCGGAAGAGCCGGTGAGGGTGTTATCAGTACAGGGGAGATGCTTCTCTATGCTGTTTCACAATTGGGCTTTTATGGATCCATGTGTCGTGAATATCCTTCGAATGTGCAGGGTGGGTACTCGGCGGCTACTGTTTGCATTTCAGATACTTCCTCCCTCATTCCGAACAACAAAGTAAATTGTCTGTTCATCCGGTGTTTTGATTCAATTAGAAATGAAATTATGTTCTGTGATGAAAACGCAATCCTGATAGTTGATTCATCAGAAGGTGATATGAATCAATTGGATGCATTACTGGATAAGCTTGGACGGCAGGATATTATTTGTCTACCAGTTCCCCTGTCGGTTTCGGAGGATAAAAAGCTTATTAACGCTTTTTATTCTTCAATTGTTATTGGTTGTATCGGACGATTTTTATCATTACCAGTTGAAATCGTTGAGAGGTCAGTCAAATACCGGTTTAGAAATAAAGATGTTTCTGCTGTGAAGAAGAATTGTGAAATTGCGTTGGATAGCTATCAATTACCGATGGACTATTCCCTGGGTCCTTCACTTTCTCAACCTATACAAACGCATGCATTCCGGTTACTTGATGGAAACGAACTGGTGACACTGGGGGCTATTGCTGCCGGATGTACTTTTTTTGCATCCTATCCCATAACGCCATCGACAGGTATCGGCAATCTGATGGCAAAAGTGCTGCCGGGAAAAGGTGGAATGGTAATTCAGTCGGAAGATGAGATTGCTGCCTTTGGTGCTGTGGTCGGGGCATCCTTTGGGGGTGCAAAAGGTATGACCGCTACATCTGGACCGGGGTTATCGCTGATGCAGGAGTTTATCAGTTACGCGTCAATGGTAGAACTGCCGGCGGTAGTGGTAGATGTACAGCGCGGAGGACCATCGACCGGTTCACCATCACAATTTGGTCAGGAAGATCTCTTTGCAGCTGTATTTGGTTCTCACGGAGAATCGTCACGTATTGTACTTGCTCCTGATTCAATTATTGATTGTTATTATACCACAATTGATGCATTACATTGTGCTGAATGGTACCAGTGTCCCGTAATTGTGCTTTCCGATAGTTTTCTAGGTTTAACAAAGTTGACTGTTTCTGATGAACAACTGAAAAAATGTACGGTTATTCATCGTAAGACAGCTTTTGCCGGAGATGTTGGACCAGAGTTTAAAAGATTTCATCTGGAAAAAGAGATTTCACCTGTTCCTGTGCCGGGAGTTTCGCCGATTACGTATCGTATCACCGGGCTTGAGCACGATGAGTATGGCAATCCCACAGAAGATTTGCAGATGCGTTCGCTGCAACACCGGCGCAGGATGCAAAAAACCAATTCTATTGAAAAACAATTTCCAAGGCTCGTACACATGGATTGTATTACCGATGAAGTTGATATCGGAGTAATTGCGTGGGGAGCTACTGCAGTTATAACAAAATGTGTTGTCGAAAAGTTACGAATGGAAGGGTATCGGGTGGCTGCCCTCTATCCTAGACTGCTTTTTCCGGTATGTGAACAGGCAATTCAGGAGCTTCTGGCATTGACTTCAAGGGTCGTCGTTCCCGAATCTAATGATAGTGGCCAATATGCAAAAATTCTTCGTATGTATACTGATCTCAAGCCACAATCAATACTCTCTGTAAATGGAGCTCCGTTTTCTGTTGAATCACTACACAATGAAATCAAGACCTGTTTAACGAGGATATCTGTCGGTGAATAATTTTTCAGGGACACTTAATCCATCCTGGTGTAAAGGATGTTCGTATTTCACTTATCAGAAGGAACTTGACAATGCTCTTAATCAATTGAATTACGATCCGCTTAGTACCGTCCACATATCAGGGATAGGGTGTTCATCCAGAACCGTATTGCATACAAATGCATTCGGGATGCATACGCTGCATGGAAGAGCGATTCCGGTTGCAACGGGGCTTAGACTTGCCCGTCCCGATATAGCTGTAATTGTGACTGGTGGAGATGGTGATCTGTTTTCTATTGGTTGCGGGCATTTTGTTCATGCTGCCCGTAATAATATCGATATCACAGTCTTTTGTCTTAATAACATGATGTTCGCGATGACTAAAAATCAGTCATCACCAACATCTGCCGTCGGACATACTGGTTCGTTCACACCATCAGGTACAGAAAGTATACCATTGAATCTGGTAGAATTTGCAATCAGTTGCAAAGCTTCATTTGTTGCTCGAACCACAACGTTATCCCCTGAGCATCTCCTGATGACCATTGCAAGTGCACTAGAGCATAAGGGGTTTTCTTTTGTTGATATCATTGCACCCTGTAGAACGTTTGGAAAAAAATCTTCTTCAGGTGAGAACAAAATTGCAATAATCGATATAAATAAGAAATGTAGGTTAAATACCAAAGTCTATAATGAATCGCTTCATGCAGCTTCACAAAACGCATATCCTTCACTTAATTCTGGTGATACTCTGCCTGTTGGAATCTTTTTTGATGCATAAATCTCAGGTAGAATGTGATCTACATCACAGACAAAAGTGGTTAAGGTACGTATATTAATCGGCATCTGAACTCAGTTTTTGTAACAGAAAATAAATTAAGCAGTTAAAACGAAATCAAAGTATGATAGCAGAATCTCTTTTAATTATTGTTTTACTGTCGTATGGTGTATGCAGGGCACCCATTGATGGTACTTCAATTCAGTGTCACGCAAATTGTATTGAAGCGTTGGCTTGGAACGATTTAGGGAATTTACCAGCTGCGGTTGTTCCATTATATCAGGATTCAGAAGGTTTATCCTGCTGTGCATCTTTGATCAGCAGTTATAGATCCTCGTTAAAGCTTAATCATATTCCATATATTAATACGGTCACAAGAAATAATGCTTTAAATTTCCTTTCCACTCGTCTGATATTATGAGACGGTTTCAATCCCGGTAGTAAAAAAAATATTTGTACGAACTTGAATCTTTGTGGAAAGGAATATACAATGATTCTGCACATACAAGCTAGTGACGATTTGGCAATCGCGAATGATTCCGCGGGCAATTTTCATACAATTAATTCAATCGAAAACATCACACCATCCGGAGATATACCTATGACTTTAATCATCAATCGGTTAGCAGAGCTTTCTGATGCCCTTCAAAATGTTGCACTATACCCTGAGGCAATGGTTGTTCAATCGCACATTAACCGTTTAAGTAGTGAGTACAGCGAAAAACTAACAAATCAGGAGTATGATACAGTGCTTTCTGAGCTGCTTAATGATTTCAGGTAAAGACAAGCTTTAATATCTTTTTTTCAGTACTCTGCGATATGCACATATCGCTTCACTCCCTGGCCCCCTCTCCATTTAAAATCATTTAAGATGGGTAGGGGGAAGAATAAGAAAAAGCATTTACTCCCTTTCTCCACGAGTGGAGAGAGGGCTGGGGAGAGAGGCAAAATGCGAATTCTGCGGTGTCTGGGTAGATTGTGAGTTTGGTGAAATGCATGCGACATTAAATGCATACCCCCAAAAATTTTATAAATCAGATTTGTAGTTTAATTTGCGCGGATTATATTTATTACCGAAGTAATCTTCTGATGGTTATCAGTCTTTAATTAGGTTTTCCCGCTATCCGGTGGGAAAAATGATCACTGCACCAAAGATATCACGGATCATGTCGAATAAGCAATGAATAGCTTGTCGGAGATCTCGAAATAAAATGAATGTTCTGGTCGTAGTGAAGATCGAACCCTCGGATCATAACTAAATTAACATTAACAAAGGAGGTCTTTAATGGCTCATAAGATTACAGATGCGTGTCTTGCATGTGGAACATGTATACCGGAGTGCCCCGTCGAAGCAATAAGCGAGGGTGATCCTATCTATGTGATAGATGCAGGTAAGTGCACCGATTGTGGAGCATGTGCCGATTCATGTCCCGCTGAAGCTATCAAAGGCTAAGACATCATCTTGCTGTTTTTTGGTCCATTGTTTACAATGGACCGTCTTTTTTTAACCTGAAACAGCGAATTCAGGTTTGACACTTCTGTATAAAAATACACCTTCACTGCTAAATTCCTTCATTATAAAATTACTCCTGTTAATAAAGAATAATCAGTTTTTCAATTGTTTGTAGTTGTAAATTCTCTTCAGGCATTGTCTTTGCTGTTTATCAGCTTCCTGAACGTTTGTAATCCCACGGGGAGGCAGAAATAATGACAAAGAATAAAATTATGGAAATCATTCAGGACTGTATTGAAAGTTCCCGTGCTGCTGTATTGGCTACAGTAGGCAAAAACGGCCATCCGGATTTGCGATGGGTGACACCTGGCTGTTTGAAAGAACGCTCCAATACAGTATACATTGTCAGTGAATCCCATTTTTCAAAGGTGAAGCAATTGTCTGATAATCCGGTGGCATCGATGCTTTTTCAGACAATCGCACTGGATAAGGTAGTAACGATTTATGGGAAGATCAACATTGTAACTGTTCCGTCAGTCCTTGCTGAAACACTTGAGTGTCTGGGAAAACATCTTCACGCATTCTGGAATCTCAAAGAAGGTAAGCGGGATCTTGTCGTTCTTGAGTTTATAATAGATAAGGCAAAGTACTATCATCCATTACAAGGTATTCACGAAACTGTGAGTTTTGGGTCGGAGGAATCATGAACAAGACAAGTGAAAAAACATATCAGCGGGAATTTCTTTTTACTCTATTAAAAAAGATGATGCTCATCAGAAGGTTTGAAGAGGTTGCAGCACGAATGTACGGGTTGCAGAAGATAGGAGGATTTTGTCACTTGTATATCGGTCAGGAAGCCAGCGGTGTAGGTGCTGTTGAAGCGCTTGATCTCACTAAAGACTTTGTATTCACTGCCTATAGAGATCACGGATTAGGGATTGCCTGCGGGATGGACATAAATTCTCTGATGGCAGAATTGTTTGGAAAAGTGACCGGTTGCAGCAAAGGTAAAGGTGGATCGATGCACTTCTTTGATACCGGCAAACATTTTATGGGAGGGAACGGGATTGTTGGTGCACACATACCATTAGCGGCAGGGGTTGGGCTTGCGGTAAGGAATAATAAGTCAAATGGCGTTGTACTTTGCTTTTTTGGCGATGGTGCGATTCATCAGGGAACGTTTCATGAGTCACTGAATATGGCGAAAATCTGGAATCTTCCTGTGCTTTATATATGTGAGAACAATCAATATGGTATGGGTACTGATTTCAGACGGGTTAGTGCTGTAGAAGATTTTACCTTTATGGGACAGTCGTATGGGATAAAGGGAAAGCAGGTCAATGGGATGGATGTACTTGCTGTTTACGAAGCAGTTTCAGAAGAAGTAGCGAGGATACGGCAGGAGCATTCTCCAGGCTTTCTTGAAATTAAAACATATCGATACAAAGGTCATTCCATGAGTGATCCGGCAAAATATCGCACAAGAGAAGAGCTTGATAGCTACAAATTACAGGATCCAGTACAGATATTAAAATACAAAATGATACAGCAGGGTGTGTTCAGTGAAGAGGAATATCTTGAGCTGGATAGCACTGTAAAGAGACAGTGTGAAGATGCTGTTAAATTTGCAGAGGAAAGTGCGGAACCATCTGAAGAGGCTCTTTATCAGGATGTGTTTGCTTAATCCGGCAAAGCAAGTGGGGTGTATATATGGCACTGATAACTTTTCGCGAAGCATTGCGTCAGGCCCTTGATGAGGAGATGGCGCGTGATAAGAACGTTATTCTTCTTGGTGAAGAGGTCGCCGAGTATAACGGAGCTTATAAAGTCAGTCAGGGTTTACTGGAAAAATATGGATCACTGCGGGTAATTGATACGCCAATATCTGAGGAAGGGTTTACTGGACTGGGTATTGGTGCATCACTGGCAGGGTTACGTCCGGTAGTGGAATGGATGACATTGAATTTTTCGCTTCAGGCTATCGATCAGGTTTATAATAATGCTGCCAAGATGCGATATATGTCAGGCGGTCAATTTATTGTTCCGATAGTGTTCAGGGGGCCGAACGGTCCGGCAGAATTTCTTGGATCGCAACACTCCCAGGCTCTTCAGTCGCTCTATTGCCACTGTCCCGGGCTGAAAGTAATGGCTCCTTCGACTCCAGCAGATGCCAAAGGAATGCTTAAAACCGCTATTCGTGATGATAATCCTGTCATTTTTCTTGAAGCAGAACTTATATACGGATGGAAAGGTGAAATTCCTGAGAATGAATACCTGATTCCCTTTGGTAAGGCTGATATCAAAAAGAGCGGTGACAGCGTGACCATTATCGGATTTTCAAAACCAATACGAATGATCCTTGAAGCTGCTGAGCATTTGGAAAAACTTGGTATTCATGCAGAAGTCGTTGATTTGCGAAGTTTGCGTCCTCTTGACGAAACGACAATATACAATTCGGTGCGTAAAACAAATCGGTGTGTTGTTGTTGACGAGGCCTGGTCATTTGCAAGTGTTGGTTCACATGTTGCGTGGCTGGTTTCAAAGAACTGTTTCGATTTTCTGGATGCACCGGTAGAACTGGTTGCATCAGAGGATGTACCTATGCCCTATAATCATCATCTTGAACTTTCCGCGCAACCATCAGTTAAAAAAGTGATTGATGCAGTGAAACGGGTGACATACACGATGTAAATTAAGGAGATTACAATGGCAGATAAAATTCTTATGCTTGCGCTCTCTCCAACGATGGAATCCGGAACAATAGCTCACTGGAGTAAACATGAAGGTGATGAAGTTCATGGTGGTGATGTACTTTGTGAAGTAGAAACCGACAAGGCAACAATGGATTATGAATCGACTATTGATGGAAAGTTATTGAAGATTCTTGTACCTGAGGGTTCAAGTGTAAAAGTAGGGGACCTTATCGCGATTGCCGGCAGGGATGGTGAGGATATTTCCGGGTTACTATCACAAAAAACTGATGGGCATGTTAAAAAAGAAACTACTAAAATTGAGGATACCACAGCGATCGTAAAAGAAACATCTGCTGAACCGGAAACAGCAATCCATCGTATCAAAGCCTCACCTCTCGCTCGTGAAATTGCTCAGCGTAATGGGGTCGATCTGGAGAGCATTACCGGAAGCGGGCCTGAAGGACGAATTGTCAAAGAAGATGTAGAACGAGTCTTGAAATCCAAACAGGGTGGTGTTCCCCCGGTAACTCCTTTGTCCGTAATGACTGCAGGTGAAGTTAAAAAAATACCACTTACAGAAAAACGAAAAGTTATTGCAAAAAGACTCTCAGAATCGATGTTCACTGCACCGCACTTCTATATGACAATATCGACAGGTGTGGATGCATTAATGGCTGCAAGAAAAAAAGTGAACTGCAGCAGGGGCTTGAAATTATCACTGAATGCATTTTTAATGAAACTGACTGCCGAAACGTTACGTAAACATCCTGAAATTCTGACAAGTTGGAATGGCGATTCGATCATACAATATGGTTCGGTTGATATTGCTGTGGCTGTGGCCCAAAAAGATGGACTTATTACACCTGTTATAAGAAACTGTACGTCAAAGGGAATAATCGAGATCGATCATGAATTGAAAGATCTGGTATCCCGTGCGCGGGAGGGCAAATTACGCCCGGAAGAGTATACCGGCTGTACATTTACTATAAGTAATCTCGGTTCCTACGGAATACGTCAATTTACAGCGATAATCAATCCACCTGCATCCGCAATTCTAACCGTGGGAGAGATCTTCCGGGAGATTGTCTTTGATGATAACGGTGATGAATCGACACGAAATACCATGCTGATGACACTTTCTTGTGATCATCGGGTGATTGATGGTGCGGTTGCGGCGCTGTTTGCGGCGGATTTGAAAGCTGCAATGGAGGATCCTTTTTCGGTGTTGTTGTAAAAATTTTATAGAACTACAACTTTGAGGAACGCAGCATCTGCAGGATCCGGCCGAATTGAAGAGCATCAGCTTCGATTGCCAATGCATCTGCGAGTGAAGGTTGGTTGACGCGGATAGTATCAATTACATAATTCACAGCCTCGATGTCGATCCTGACAAGCGCCTTTTCAAGTTTTTCCCGCAATTTTAAGGGAATATCAGCCAATGATACTGCATTTAACGGCACAATGACTGCAGCAGGTTTTGAATTGTTATTGTAAACAAAAGTGACGCTGAGGTGTTTTACTAAAGCATCAATGATCTCGTTGCATTTAAAGGGTTTACGAATATAATCGTCACATCCCGACGCCATGACTGTCCGCCTCTGTTCTTCAAGTGCATCAGCAGTAACTGCCACTATCTTGATTTTACACCCATTTTTATCAGCTTTTATACGGCGTGTTGCTTCCATACCATCCATGACCGGCATACGCATATCCATCCATATAAGATGAGGGTGCCATTGCATGGCAATATCGACTGTCTCCTGTCCATTGACTGCATCACGAAGTTCGAACCCGAATGGTTCCAGGATTTTATGCAACAGAAGGCGATTCTCCGGTTGATCTTCAGCGATAAGAAGACGATAGTGCGGTTGATCTTCAGCCAGACCGATCGCAATCCTGGTTTGGGATTCAATAAGACTATCTTCCGATGATAGCACAACAGCCGGAAGTTCTACCCGAAATACCGATCCGTTACCCGGCTCACTGTCAACGCTTATCATTCCACCCATAAGTTCCACATACTTTTTGCAGATGGAAAGCCCCAAACCAGTTCCTGATTCAGCAGATGGACGGTCTTTCAATTGTATGAAAGGAGAAAAAATCTGTTCACGGTCCTCTATCCGCATTCCCGGACCGGTATCAATAATCGAAAATTCAAGTTTAACCAGTGATGATTGATCGTGAAGGACTGTTTTTTTCCAGGCATCACTTTGTAATTTATTGCAGTCAACCTTCACGGTTACGCTGCCGCGTTCTGTGTATTTAACAGCGTTTGCAATAAGGTTCAGCAAAACCTGCCTCAATTTTCTTCCATCGACATTTATCCGTCGTGGGACCATTTTTGAAAGTTCCAGAAAAAAATTCAATTTTTTTTCAGATGCACGTGTGAACATCAGTGATTTAATCTCATGCACCAGTTGATGAAGATCAAACGGGGATTCCTCAAGCACGACACGTCCTGATTCGATTTTTGATATATCGAGTACATTATTGATCAGATGAAGCAGGTGCTCACCACTGCGATTGATAATACCTAAATATTGCTTCTGCTCCTCTGTAGCATGACCATCGTTTTGCATCAGCTGCGAAAAGCCAAGCACTGCGTTAAGCGGTGTTCGTAATTCATGACTCATGTTCGCCAGAAAAATACTCTTAGTCTGGTTGGCTGTTTCGGCTGATAGTCGAGCATTTTCGGCAGCATTTTTGGCATTTTGCAGTTCCTGAGTGCGTTTACGTACCCTGTCTTCCAGTTCAACATTTAGGGTTCGCAGCGCTTCTTCCGCACGTTTACGTTCCTCAAGCTCCTTCTGAAGCTGTGATGTCCGTTGCCGTACTACGGTTCGAAGCGTTTTTGTCCATGCTATTGAAGCTAAAACAGCTGCTGCAATTACCCCCAACACCACTGCCAGAGAAATCCAGAAAATCTTTCGTGCAAAAATGCTCTTTTCACCTATGACAATCCAGCGATGGCTGACACTGCGTCGTTGTGCAGGGGTTATAGCGTCAAGCGCTTTATCAAGAATTTTCTGGAGTTGAGGCCAGTCATTACGTACCGCAAACCGTAGCATGTAAACCAATCCTGCCTCACCGGCAATACGCAAATTCATTATCCCCTCTTTCCCAATGTAGTAGGATGCACGCGAGATCTCTACCACAATAGCATCCACTTCGCCAATTGAGACCTGTTTCAGTCCAATCAGCTCATTGGAAACGGGATGAATATTCAGGTATGGGAATTCTTTTTTCAGGTACTCATGCACTGCGCTTCCTTCTGAAACCGCGACACTCCATCCTTGCATATGTTTTAAATCTGCAGCGACATCATGCTGATTACGCAGGATGATCATATTCGGTAGCTCAAGATATGGCTGGGTAAAAAGAAGATATTGCATTCGCTCGGGTGTCTGCTGAGCTGCAAAAATCATATCGATCTTGTGTTCTTTAGCAGCGGTAATAACGTCATTCCATGTGTCAAATGGCACTAATTGGAATTGAAAATCGAGTATCTGCTCTACAAACCGGATATAATCTATAGCTAATCCTTCGTAACTGCCATTGTTGTTTAACACCTGCGGTGGGATCACGGTAATACCAATACGGACCCGATTGTTGTATTGGACCAGCCATTGACGTTCATCAGATGATAGCAGCAGTGAGCTTTTATTAATGTGTGAAGAACCCTTACATGGTGTCATTGTCAATCCGATAGTGTCCTGTGAATTCTGGACCGATATTGCGCACAGCGGATCAGGCAGTAAAAATAAACAAATGAGAACAACTGAATAAAGGAAACTCCTGGTAATTTTCAAACAAAACAGCCGCTCGTTCATGTGATGTGTCTACCTCCTTTTATCCGGAGAGATCATGATTACAGTGGAAATAATCCGGTAACTTTATACAACCAATGTTAAAATGAATAAGCTGCATGATTTATTAATAACGCATCCTTTGACCGATGTTGCCTGTAGTTTTATTTGTTATCGAGAATTACCCTTATCATATTTATCAATTCCCTTTTTAAAAAAGGTTTCTGGATAAAATAGATATCTTCATCCAATATTCCCTGATTGGCGATAATATCGCCGGTGTAGCCCGACATGAACAGGCATTTCAGTTGCGGACAGTAATGTGTCAGTTTTTTGAAAAGATCACGTCCATTTATTTCAGGCATGATAACATCAGTAATCAGAAGATTGATATCATTGTGTTCACTGATCATTCGTAAAGCCTCGGCAGGATCCGAAAAAGCCAGTATCACATATCCGCAATCCTCCAGAATTACTCTCACCATTTCCAGAAACACATCATCATCTTCAACCAGAAGGATAGTTTCTTTGCCCACAGGTAGCGGCGTTTCAGCGATTTCAGTTACGCCGGTTTCAACAATTTCATTGTGACAGTGGAAGTAAATGTAAAATGTTGATCCGTCTCCCGGTTTGCTGCTTACCGTAATGAAACCGCCGTTTTGCTTTACGATTCCGTAAACAGTGGATAATCCTAAACCTGTACCTTTTCCAATATCCTTTGTAGTAAAAAATGGGTCAAAAATTTTTTCCAGTGTTTTTTTATCCATTCCGCAGCCGTTATCATTGACCGACAACAATACGTATTCGCCTGGAAGAACATCCTTATAGGTTGAGCAGAATCTATCATTTAAGAACACATTACGCGTTTCAATGGTAATTTTTCCTTTACCGCCAATAGCATCCTTGGCATTGACACATAAATTGGCAAGAATCTGGTCTATCTGAGAAGAATCCATTTTAACAGGTGGTAATTTTCCTTCGGGATTCCAGATGAGTTCGATATCTTCACCGATAAGGCGTCGAAGAAGTTTAAGCATTCCTTCAATAGTTTCATTTAAATCCAGTATTTTTGGCTGGATTGTCTGTTTTCTTGCAAATGCTAAAAGTTTACGTGTAATCTCGACCGAACGTTGCGCTGCAGTCATAATTGATTCAAGGGCGCTTCGCAACAATTCGTTATTACCCGACATGTCAATGGCCATTTCAGCACAGCCAAGGATTACTCCAAGCATATTGTTAAAATCGTGTGCAACACCACCTGCCAATTGTCCTATGGCTTCCATTTTCTGGGCTTGCTGTATCTGTTCTTCAAGCATCTTCTTTTCTGTAATGTCTTCCTTGGCTGCAACATAATGAGTAATTATACCTTCAACGTTTTTAACAGCAGTGATAGCAGCACTTTCCCAGAACAAATCACCGTTTCTTTTACGGTTATGGAATTCTCCACGCCATACTTCACCCGATGTGATGGTTTTCCAGAGGCGTTTGTATACCTCTGGCGGAGTCTGACCGGATCTGAGAAACCTTGAATTTTGACCTATCGTTTCATCCTTCTGGTAGCCGGTAATCTCGAAAAACTTTTTATTGGCAAATTCAATTTTCCCAGTCGTATCTGTAATGATAATGGATATCGGACTTTGTTCAATAGCTTTGGATAGCTTACGAATAGATTCTTCCGCAATTTTACGTTCGATGAGTCGCCATAGCCCTTCCATCAATAACGTCAATTGTCGTACGTCTGTATCGTTGTAATCGCTGCTTTTATTCGCGACACTAACTACCAGTACGATCCTGTCATTGGCAAAGATGGGCAGACTCATATACCGTGTGAGTTTGATATGACCTTCAGGTGTACCATTTTTCAATGGGTTGGGGGAATTGTAATCATTGATGATAAAGGGCTGGTGCTGTCGGATAGATTCCGCCCAAAGTCCTGCATTTTTGACAGAGAACTGTAGCTGGGAACTTCCAGCTTTGCATTCATTCATAACTTCATGGGACCAGCGATGCACAGTCATGATAGTTTCATCATCATTTATAAAACCAAGAAAACCCAACTTGCTGCGCGTCAGTCTCACTGCAGCATCAAAAGCGAAATCTATGATTTCCTCTTTCGTAGTACCTGTCATCTGATTCAATTTGAGCAGTGTTTCCATACGTTCGGCATTCAGTTGCAGCTGTTCATTTGCAGCATTTATTTCTGCAGTGCGGGTAACGACCGTTTGTTCGAGATGCTCCGTCAGTTCCCGCATGCGTATGTGTATTCTCACACGGGCAAGTACTTCTTCAGGTTGGAACGGCTTGGTGATGTAATCAACCGCACCTTCCTTAAACCCTCTAACTTTATCGTTTTCATTTTCCAGGATGCTGATAAAAATAATTGGAATAGTTCGAGTACGTGAATCGGATTTCAGTCGTCTACATACCTCAAATCCATCCATTCCCGACATTTTTATGTCAAGCAGTATGAGATCCGGTAAAATCGACTGGGTGAACTCAAGTGCCAGTTCGCCATCAGAAGATGGATAGACTTTGTAACCATTCTCCGACAGTAGTTTCGTTAAAAATTGAAGGTTGGCTGTAGTATCATCTACTACTAATATTTTGGTGACTGGAATTGGTTCAGGCATGATTCATACATAGGGATAATTAAAATTCATTAAAGATGGTATATCTTATTGTAATTATTTCTTATTACATCCAGAATTTCCAGTAATTTATACAGTTTAATTACTATTTAACAAAATTTTGTTTTCCATTTTTTTTTTAACAAACACCGGTTAGTGTACCAAAGCTACAAAGAACCTCAGCAGTACAATTCTGACTATTAACAACAAATTGTTGAACTTCTTCAAGTGTAAATGTTTTTAAGTCCAATTTTCAACGACTAACAGTAGATTTCAGCACTATTAATTGAATTTTCATTGTTTTTCAGATTCATAACAGGTATCCTTTTATTAAAACGCCTTTTTCAAGATTAAATTACTTATTAGCCAAATCAGAACTTTTAAACTAAACATCAACTAAAGAGCGCTTTAAAAGGTATTATACTCTGTGGAGAGGTATTTTTTAATGAAAACGCATAAAATAAATTCACCTGAAAATCCTGTCTGCAGCAATGACATTAACACAACATCAAATAGTGTTGGTGCTGTATTTGAAAGTCTTAATGAAAAACTTCAGGAATCATCGTCATTACAAATTGTTACGCCGGAACTTCCAAATGAAAGCTATTTACCGAACCAACCTGCAAAAGAGATTAAAGAATTCAATGAAATAGATTTCGGTCTCAAAACATTTGTCTGGGACCATCATTTTGATACAAATATGGAAATGGTCGATAAACAGCATCGGCATCTGGTAGACCTGGTAAACATGCTGGGAAGTGATCTTATTGCTGGTAGCAACTGCAGTAATGATGCAACCATTACAATATTCGCTGAACTTGCAGAATATGCTAACTACCATTTTACCGAAGAAGAGCATCTTATGAAAGATGCACAACTTGATATCAGAGCCATCGAACCACATAAAGCTTCCCACAAGCGTTTTATCGAACAGGTAAGCAGTATGTGGGCTTCCCGCAATGCAATAAGATCTCCTATAAAGGTGCTTCATACATTTCTCGTCGCTTGGCTCAGTTTCCATATTCTTGGTGAAGACCAGGCTATGGCGCGTCAGCTTAAACGTATTTATACCGGAATAACACCTTCACAGGCGTATATGTCTGAAGCTGAACCACAGGACAACGCAACTGCAGCACTGCTTAAAGCACTTGATAACCTGTACCTTGTACTGTCAGAACAGAACCGTGATTTAGCTAATGCCAATAACATTCTTGAACAGCGTGTTACTGAGCGCACCAAAGAGCTTGAACGAGTCAATATGCTGCTTGAACAAGCTTCACGCATTGAAAGCCTGCTTGGAATCTATAACCGGATGCATTTTGATGACAGTTATAAACGGGAATGGTCACGTGCAGTTCGTGAAGTAACCCCTCTTTCGCTACTGATGATAGATGTTGATCATTTCAAGTATTTTAACGATCACTATGGTCATCAGGCTGGTGACAACTGCCTGCGTGCAATCGCACAGGCTATCAAGTCAGTATTACGACGTTCAGCCGACATACTGGCACGCTATGGTGGTGAAGAACTGGTAGTAATTTTGCCAAATACCAATATTGAAGGAGCGCGATTAATTGCCGGTATGGCGCTGGATGCAGTCAGGTGCTTGCAGATACCTCATGAAACATCTCCCGTTAGCAATATTGTGACCATCAGTATTGGTGTCGCGACTTGTATACCTGGGCGAGATTCTGATTCTTTGTCGTTAATTACTATTGCAGATCAGTCGCTCTATCGAGCAAAAGCTTCCGGCCGTAATCGAGTCCATGGATGACATTAGATATTTATCGCAATATTAATTTGTTATGGAAATTTTTTCTTTGACAGTAAAGCCATCAGACGATTGTATGACTGCAATCAGGGTACCGGAATTTATCGATGTGATATCAATCTCATAAAGGCCAATGTTATTACAAAATTTATGAGAATAGACTACCTTGCCAGTAATAGTAAATAACCGCATGGTGAAATCTGAATTAAAGCCAGATGTTCTCACAAACAGTTTTTTCATAGGAAACTTTTGAATGAATATTACATGTTTCTTGCTGTCAGCTTCACGACCAACTGTAAATGTACTGGTGTTTTGAAATGAAAAAGAGTAAAACCCTGCAGGTGCAGTTATTGGTTTCGTCATTGTTTTTCCATTGTTAGATGTAGCTTCCAGATAATATTCGATTGTGTCATTATTGCGTTTGTTTTCAATTGAACCGCTGAAACTGTCGGGACTTGCAGGTGTTAATTGAGTCAGGTTCCAGGAAAATTCACCTTTATATCTCCATTTACATTGTGCATTGGCAATGCCGCTCCTGTTATAAATTTTTGCATCAACTGGATATGATTTTTTATACTCAGTATTGCCGCTGAATGGTAAATGTATGATCCTCAACGGATTGTCAGCCGGGATTTGCTTCGTTATACAATGAATGGCCCCACCCATACCATCAAAAGCCCTGATATCAATGGGAATGATATTGTATCCCGGATATTTTGATTTAATGCTGTCCAGATCTTTTTGAAGGTCAGCCATATCACCTGATTGTGTACTGGCAAAGACGGGCTGGATGATCGTTTTGTTTACAAACAAATGATTACTGTATGTTCTTGTATACATTGCATAATTTGTATCATTTTTATACCACGAACCATCATCTTTTCTGGGAAGTGGAATTGTACTATTTTTAAATTTGTCACCACTATTTTTAGTAAAAGCCAATATGACACTGACATTGTTGTTGATGGTTGAATAATCGGTAAAATTTTTCATCTGTACCGGCATTTGTGAAAAAACGAAATTGCTTTCATCCCAAAGATCTGCATATAAATCGATGTGGCCTGTTCCGCCATCATATTTCAGTCGGGGAAGGACTAACAGCTGATCAAGATTAAGTAACAATTTCAGGCTATCTCTGACCTGTTGCTGAGTTAAGGGGGTTTTCCTGGCCATGGTGAGATATTTTTTCTGTGAATTGTATTTGTATAGACCAAGGGTGTCTGCGTTACGTTTATAGACTTCGTCACTTGTAAAAAGATTGTTACACCCATCCAGAAGAATGTTACCACCTTCATATTCCAATTGCGTTGTAAAAACAGGGTAACCGGCCTGCTGCCCGATTTTAATGGGAATACTGTCATCCAGAGGACGTCCCCCATAATATTCAAAGTCAACAAAACCGATACTGTCCTGTGTGCCATAATAAAATGCCACAGGACCGCAGTCTCTATACCAATAAGAATTACCCTGGTTCACAAAAAAACGGACGTGGGACAGGGGCATGTTGTTTTTTATCATGTAATTTTTAATAAGAGTGGAATCCAAGGCATTGAATATATTGATCCAGACTTCAGCATTTTCATCAATTGTTTTTGCCAATTTTGCGAAAATTGGCGGGAATTCACTGTTTGTACTTAAATCCGGCGTTGAGGTAACATTATACGCACGTCCCCAAAAATCAAATGCAACATTTTTAAAGATTTGAGTGTCATAAACGATCTGCCCATATGAATTAAAAAAAATATAAGGCCAGGTGATCAGGATTGCTTTTACTTCCTCAAACTCACCAGGGAAAGTTATATCTTTGGGAACAGTTTGAACCGCCTTATTTTTTTTAAGTCCTTGATGACTTTCAAGAGTATCATCTACTGGTGGGCTTAAATTCATTCTATTTTGAGGAATTCTGCTATGATTCAGCTTATAATAATTTTTAAAATCATCTGCTGTCATTTTTTCCAAAGCCACTTTGGCCTTTTTTCGGGCAAGTGTATCATCATTCTGGGCATTACTGACCGCTACACAATAAAATATACACAACGAAAAAAATGAGACCAGGAAGTGAGCGGTTGGTTTAATCATTAATTTCCTTTTAAATTTTTTGAATGAAATCATAATGTACTCATTTTCGACTATCTTGAAGGGTTGCTTATCTGAATTGATTTAAACATTCCTGCTTCGTTGATGGTGAATACGGGATTCAACTTATTCTACCTAAAGTTTGGCGATCTTGTTTTGTTCCATGTTCCTAATATATCCTTTTTTTAATCTCACTGGCGATACAATTTAATACAACACGACACTATCACTTAAATAACCAAATAGTATCAACAAATTTAGAAATCCATCAGGGTATAAAACTTGCCTCTATAATCAGATATACCTCACCTGTAAGGAGAACAAGCTTATGAACGCCACTGCAGCAATTTTACGTTTGTTATTTAATCCATTTATCATGGTAATTCCCTTGCTTATCTATTGTTTCCCGCAGGCAGCACAGAATAACAAGCCGCCTCGTGGAAGTATAGAATTTGGCGTAGAAAAACCACCGATACAACTTGATACGCAGGAAATCGGACCGTTAAAAGATGCATTTGTGAAAATTGCCCGGAAGGTGGTTCCATCAGTGGTATCAGTTCTTCCGACCCGGATCGATACGGTCCTTTTCTATCGGAATCCTTTCTATCGTGATCCATTCGGGTTTGGTCCGGATCAGGAGGAACCGCAGCAAAGGAGACGTAAAATACAGGGGTTGGGTTCTGGGGTGATTGTCTCAAAAAACGGATATATCCTGACAAATTACCATGTTGTTGCAGGGGCGGAGGAGATCGAGATAATGCTTTTTGATAATCGGGTATTTGCAGCAGCCATTGCCGGGCTCGACTCCTTAAGTGATGTTGCAGTGATTAAAATCAAAGGTAGTGTCCCTTCAGATCTTCCGGTAGCTTATCTTGGGAATTCAGATCATCTGGAAACAGGGGCATGGGTTGCTGCGATTGGGAACCCATTCAGTCTTACATCAACGATAACATCCGGAATAGTCTCCGCACTGGGAAGACGAGTTGGCGCAGAGTTAACATATCAAAACTTTATTCAAACTGATGCAGCAATAAATCCAGGAAATTCCGGCGGTGCACTGGTGACCATTGATGGAGCTGTTGTGGGAATTAACACACTTATTTTTAGTGAAACTGGCGGATTTATGGGGATTGGTTTTGCGATTCCTATAAATATGGCACGAAAGGTTATGGAGGATTTGATATATGAGGGCAGGGTTATCAGGGGATACGCCGGGGTGTCTGTACAAGAGATAACTCCTGAGGTTCAGAAAGCTTTGAATCTCCAGTCTTCTCAGGGGGCTCTGGTCGTAGATGTTCCCGCAGGACAACCAGCATCAAAAGCTGGATTTCGTCCGGGTGATGTGATCATTGCAGTAGGTGATAAGAAAGTGGAAAGTGCTAATGATCTCACCAATATTATTGCTTCATTGAAACCTCAAAAAGAGGTACCGGTAACGATTATCAGAAATGGTAAGGAGATGGTTCTTAAACTTAAACCTGGAGATCGTGCGTCTGAGCAGACTTCCGAAACACCATTAAAACAACAACCGCATCCGCAACGAAGTGATGTCGAGAACAAAACCGGAATTGGGGTGGATAATCTGACAGATGAAATTAGAAATCAACTTGGTATTCCCTCTGGAATAAAAGGTGTTGTAGTAACCAGTATTTCACCTGAGGTGACCGACAGCAGGACCATGCTTCGTCAGGGAGATGTGATTGTACAGGTGAAAACGGGGCAGCAGCAATGGCAGGCAGTATCCGACAAACAGATGTTTTACAGTTTCGCAAAGAAATTGAAAAAAAGTCAGTCTGTCATTCTTCAGGTGCAAAGACAGCAGCATTCTTTCATTGTTGCTTTTGACGTTCTGTGAAAATTTTCTTCTCATTTATTAATCCCTGCTCTATATTTAATAAACTACGCCTGGGTAACTGAGTACAGGGGAGATATCTGTCTCCCTGTTCCCGGGCAGAGCAGGAGTGATAATGGAAGTCAAGTTTAAAAAGGGTGCTACTGAATATCGCGACCCTGTGGAAGCGGTAGATGATATAGTGGCACAGATCGGTTTTCAGGAACCCTCAGTTACGGTACTTTTTGTATCCTCTTTTTATGAACTTGAATCTCTCAGTCGGCAGATCAGGATGCAGTTCCGGGGACCGGTGATTTGCTATACAACAGCAGGTGAGATTACCAGTGTTGGATACAAGAATGACAGAAATATTTAAACGCTACAATGTAATCGGGTTTTGCACTTATGGAGAGCAGAGTAATTCTCTTCATGTGAATCAAACATTCCGCGGTGTAGTAGTGGGGGGGGTACCTGATGAATACAGGGAATAATATCGAAGACAGGTACATATCTCTTGAAGAGGAGTGTGCAAGATTACGGAAAATTAATGAAGCATTAATGAACAGGGTAGAACACTGCAGCGATGAGGGTGGATCTTCATTTGCACTTTTCGAAACCAATCTTCTGCTTCACAGGCAGATTAAGGAACATACATCAAGACTTGAGCAGGTCAATCATGATCTTCAGCAACAAATTGTTATTCGCAAAAAAGCTGAGTTCGCCTTGAAACGGGAGAGGGATTTTATCAGTGCAGTTCTCGATAACGCAGATGTCATGGTTGCGGTGATAGATAGAAATGGAATAATTGCACGCGTTAACAAAACATGTCTAAGTGTTGTCGGACGAAAACTGGAAGAATTGTCTGGAAAAACCCTGGACTCTCTTTTCACAATACCTGAAAAATTAGATGAAATTAAGTGCATTTTTAATACAGTTGTAAATGGCGTTTATCCTTATGGCTGGGAGATTGAGTGGGAGATCCGAAGCGGAGAGATAAAAAATATCGCCTGGTCTACCACTGCTTTAACTGATGATTCTGGAAAGGTTGAATATGTAATTTCATACGGTAGAGATATTACAGAACAGAAACTTGCAGAAAAGACTCGTCGTGCCGCTGAGAAACGATACAGGGATCTGGTAGAATTCCTTCCACAGACAGTTTATGAAAGAGATGACTTCGGGAATTTTACATTTGTGAACAATGTCGGGCTCCGGGAATTCGGGTACTCCTATGAAGATTTGGCAAGTGGTATGAAATTAACTGATATCATAGCTCCTGTAGATCGTGAAAAAGCACTTGCAAGAATGAAAGAAAATAATTCCGGCGGGCATGCCTCTGATGAATTGCATATGATCAGGAAAGACGGGTCTGTATTTCCTGCAATTGTTTACAGCTCACCGATCGATCCGCAATGCGAAAATTCTGCCAGAAGGGGAATTGTACTGAATATCTCAAATCTGCGCGAAGTGGAGATGAAACTTGATGAATATCGTAACCATCTTGAGGAGCTTGTTGTCAATCGCACTGCGGAATTGTCCCGTACAATTGAACAGCTTGAAATAGAAATGTCAGAAAGAAAGCTTGCAGAGGAAGCTCTCAAGGATTCTGAAATGAAATACAGGTTTTTATTCGAGCAAAGCCCTGCAGGTTGTATTATCATCGGAAGTGATGGACAAATTATCGATATAAATAAAGCTCTATTAAACTCACTGGAGTATGAGAGAGATGAACTGGTCGGGAAAAGGGCAATAGATTATATCATCAGTGAACAAAAACAGCAGGTTCATTCACGTATCATAGGGTATTTCAACAATATCACTCGGCCCGAACTTGATATCGGTATTACTGCAAAATCAGGAAATGTGCGATATATCAGGTTTTCGGGACAACCGACAATCATTGAAGAAAAAAATGAAGCGATTGGAGTTCTGATCAGTGGTGTCGATGTTACCAAAAGAAAAGAGATGGAGGCGTTGAACAGGCAGCAGCAGGAACGGCTTGTTCATGCAGATAAAATGGCAACCTTGGGCATTCTGGTTTCCGGTGTTGCACATGAGATCAATAACCCTAATAATTTTATACTGCTCAATAGTACCAATCTTCTTGATATCTGGAAGGATCTGATACTGATACTCGATAAATACCATAACGAGAAAGGGTGCTTTAAAATAGCAGGTCTGCCCTTCAATGAGATACGGAATGATGTTGAACCGTTGATTACTGGTATATGTGAAGGGGCAGAACGGATAAAACGAATTGTGCAAAGTTTAAAGGATTTTGCACGTAAAGATTCCGGGGATAAGTGTCAGTATTTCAGTATTAATTATGTCATCGAGACATCAATAATAATTTTAAATAACCTTATAAGAAAATCAACCGACCGGTTCAGAGTGAATCTTGATAAAAGAATCCCAGAGATTCGGGGCAATTTTCAACAGATTGAGCAGGTTATTATTAATCTGGTGACCAATGCCTGTCAGGCTCTTACTGATAAAACTCAGGAAGTTACAATCATTTCAAGTAATAATCCTGAAAATATGGAAGTAACCATTGAAGTTACTGACCAGGGGCGGGGAATTGCAATTGAACATAGAAAGCATATCTTTGATCCATTTTTTACCACAAAACGTGATAGTGGTGGTACTGGATTGGGTTTATCGGTTTCCTATAACATCATAAAAGATCATCATGGAGAACTGACATTTGAATCTGAAGAGGGATGTGGGACTGCTTTTAGAATCACAATTCCGTACCAATAATGGTTCGTTTATGTTCGATATTGAGACAGATGAATAATTTTTGTCGTAACTTACAACATGATGACAGGTACCATCAGGGTGATACAAAAGGTGGCGCAGAGAATTATTATTGTTAAACCGGGGGTTGTGCTGTATCTGTAACATACTGATATAAAATAATTTGCATTTGTTTTCGAAGAAAAAATAAAGTAATTTAAGATACAAAAAGGTGATGCAAATTTTTTTCAGGAACCAAAAAGAGTAAATGGTATGTAATTTGCTGTACTCATAGATCAACAAGTTTCAAAAGGAAAGGAGTCAACTATGGAAGACAAAAATATAGTTGATAAGAGATCAATAAAACTTGAAGATGTTCTTAAACCGGACTATATACCCTTTCTGGCTGGAAGACCTCCCAGAGAAAAGGTTATCAGCGCAGATGATATTATAAACCTGAAAATTAATATTGATACCTGTAATACAGTTGAAGATTTTTTGAAGATGAGTTAATGGATCCGGGTTAAAAAGTTCAAAGGTTCAGAGGTTCAAAAGTTATTGGAATGGGAACCCCTGAACCCCCGAACACCGAATTTCGCACTCTACCCCGTACTCTCTAACTCTGACCCTTGAACAACTGAGCTTCCTCCGTATTGCTTTTTCTGCACTAATAAAATACAATCTAAGTATGTCAGAACATACAGGAACAAAAATACAGTTTGAGACCTCCTCTTATATCGGTCGTGAAATAAAAGGAGTTACTCTCGTTGAATTAGTTGGCCGGGGAGCTATGGGGGCAGTCTTTGTTGGGTTCCAAAGCTCTTTAAAACGAAAAGTTGCGGTGAAAATCTTTCCAAAAACAAATACTGCCATGCCTTTTTTTAGTCTGCGATTTCGGGATGAAGCTGAAACTGTTGCAGTGCTGAATCATCCGTTCATCGCTCCGGTTTTTGATATGGGAGAGACCGATGATTTGCTTTACCTGATGATGCAACTGATCGAAGGGGAGAATCTCAAAGATCTGTTAAAACGCAATCAACTGAATCCCATCCCTTCCAGACGTCTGCTTCCCGCCGGAGTTGTTATTGATTTAATGATCAAAGTCCTTGATGCACTTGATTATGCTCATCGCGAAGGGGTGATTCATCAGGACATAAAGCCTGGAAATATCATCATTGAAGAGCGCAGTAACCGACCGGTGCTTGTGGATTTTGGAATTGCACACAGTGCGATTGCTGAAACCGATACATCATCGTATATAATGGGTACACCACTTTACATGTCTCCAGAGCAGATACTTTCATCTAAACCTGATAATCGCTCGGATATTTATTCAACAGGGGTTGTCCTCTTTGAAGCACTTGTTGGTAAACTTCCTCTGGAAACCTTTAAAGCGGATCAAATACTTGCGATAAAACGCCAGGACCCTGACATGCTTTTCACTTGCAGACCGTCACAATGTAATCCAGCAATAAACTTTGAAGTCGAACGGATAATTCTTAAAGCAATTGCGGCAGACCCGCAGAATCGATACCAGAGCTGTGTTGGATTTAAACGGGACCTTGAAAAGGTTCGATCAACTGTTCGATAGGAAATCTGCACATGGAGATGTCTACTGGTGGAACCAATCTTGAATTGAAAACAATCGAGCAGCTCGCCCGTTTGTTTAATGTTGCTTTTAATGGAGCGATTCTTTATGGTGGTGATCATCCGACAACCAAAAAGAGTGCAGAACCATTTTTCGCAGTACTTTCTACAGTATTATCAACTGTAAAAACGTTATCTATTGTGTATGACCGGGATAGCCTTTTTATTGAAGATACCTGTATTGATAAGGTGATCAACCCCAAGCGGATTATGTCACAATTTGTCAAAGCCGGAATTGTCTCAGTCACATTTGAGCAAGGGGTTCGGCTGGAAGATATTCAAATATTTATAAGAATTTGTGGCGTGACACATGAAACAACAACAATTGATGACATAATTAGTGAATTAAAGACCGCAGGAGTCAGAGGGATTCGTCTGAATTATATACGATATGGGAAAATTACTGATGATCAGGCTATTGTCGGCAGAGATGAGTATTCTGATGCACCTGGTGGTGGTATGGCTGGTAATTCCGGGCGTACTTCAGATTATCAAAATCTCAGCAGCGAAACACTTGAGCAGCTTCAGAGTATTGTATCTCTTTCATCACTTCTCGAACAGCCAAGCAAAACAGCTTCGGTACTGAAGTCTGGAATCGAGAATCCCGATGCGCAGGAGTCAACTCTTAATGCTCTGGGTGAATTACGTAAGGAGATAAGTTCCTCCAACCCGCCATCACTGGATGTACTCCTGAACGCCGTTTTTGAATTGAAAAACGACCTTGCAGATGCGATTGAAATCCAGAAAGCAACAGGACGAATACTTTCGGCATCGGAACCGGTAACTGCCCAAGTGGATAATCTGACCGTAGATGTGATTGTGAAACTTGTCAAAGAGGAGTACGGCTCAGGATCTTTATCATTAAAACGTCTCAGTCAGATTGTGCTGAGAATGCTTCCAGACCTTAACGAATTGAAAAGAGTGCTTCCCAGGTTGAAAAATGTTCTTGTCGAACAGGGTATGCCACTTACCGATTATTGCCAGCTGGTCACTCTTCTTGATGCTGAAGTGCAGAGTGAAATGTTATCAGGTTCACTTAGTGAAGCGGCTGAAGGAATTGGTGTATCGGTTAAAGAGATCGTAACTGCGATCAAAGCACAACCCACTGAAGCTGCACGGTTGATATATCTTGCCGCGGAGATTAAGCAGGGTGCACACAATGACGATAGCTATCTGTCAACTCTTCTCGCTGAATACATCGAAAAAGTTTCAACGGATCTCGTTATTGATAGAAAAGAGGTTGGTGGACCGCAGGGGAGTCAGGTTTTGCGTTCAATGCTGCAGCGTCTTGAGGAGCAGCTCGTGGAAAAAATGAAATCATACGGAGTTGAGGGCAACGTGATGCTTCAGGTGCAGAAGCAGCTTTCATCACGATTTGAACAGCTGGTGGGTCATGCATCAGACCAGTGGATTTCAACGATTATCCCTGATGATCATTCGGCAGCAGATTCTGCTGTTGCAAAGATAACTTCTTTTTTTGGTCAGACGTTCACATCAGAGAAAACCAGGGATTCTCTTATTGGAGCACTTAAAAATAAAGGGTATAGTCAACAGCGAATCGATCTTTTCTTCAACCGGCTCACCGAACAGGTTGCATCAGGACAGACAACCAATCTGCCTGCAAATATCCTTTCGTCAAACAACATGCTTTTTTTACTTAACCGTGAAATTAAACTTCAGGGTCGGTATGCAATTCCCTTATCTACGATGATGATTACCGTTAATCAGATTGCAGTTGATGGGGTTTTTCGGCCACCTCATAGTGATGAATCTGATTTATTATTGCCACAAATATTTTCTTTTGTTAAAAAAAGCTTACGTGAGACTGACCTGGTTGGAAGTCTGGGTAAGCCATTTACAAGTGCTGTTTTTATAATTATGACTATGACTTCCGAGGAAGACGCTGTTAAGGTTTCTGAAAGAATATCATCAAGTTTTAATTCACATACTTTTGTTATAGGGAATGATTCAATTATAATACAACCAGCAGTTTCGGTAATGTTTTATGAAAAAAATTCAGGTTTAAATCTTAAAGGGTTTCTTGAATTGGCTGCGAAAAAGCATAAAGAAAAAAATTAACGAGAATTACATTGCTGAATCCAAAGAGTGGTTTGGATAAAACCATTCAAGAGAATACCCATCTGATCTTCATGTACTATTGTTTGATGGGTATTTTGAAACAGGTTTAGGGGCTCTAATGTGATAATTTTTTGACTCTCGGCTTTTCAAAATTACTTTTTTCTATTCTGATGATGATATATATGTCAGCAAAAATTATTTTCAGATGAAATAAACTGGGCAATCAGTCCGTAATTTTAATTTCCCACAGGGGGGATATTTGGCAGACTCTCAGAAAAGCAGACGATCCGAAAAAGCAGGTTTGTTCCATTTTTTCAGAGAAATGGGCTCTGCGCTGATAATGGCACTCATCGCCATTGTTTATGTTATCCAGGCATTCAAGATACCAACAGGTTCGATGGAGAACAGCTTACTTGTAGGGGATTTTCTTCTTGGGCTCAAGTTTATATATGGAGCGCCAGTGATTCCATTTTCACAGGATCTGGGAGTAAGTCTTCGCTTTCCGGCTCTGACAAAACCAAAAGCCGGTGATGTTATCATTTTTAAATACCCGGGTGCAGATAATAAGGACTATATCAAACGTTGTGTTGCAGGACCTGGTTCTGTTGTCGAAATAAATGAGAAGAAACTGATTGTTGATGGCAAAGAGTTGATCATGCCTCCAAAGGGTAAATATATACAAAACGGTAAACTGCCTATAGTGTCTGAATTCAAGCCTTTGAGAATACCAGCAAAGGGTGATCAGTTTCAGCCATCAACTCTGCCAGTAAGGGAGTTTTTATTCTTAAAACATCTGGTTCACCAGGAGAACCCTCGGGCAAAGGTAACTGCACAGTATCAACTTTATCTTAATGGAACATTTGCCAATAATCGGCAATTTCAGTTTTATGGTGAAACAACCACTTTGGCTGACCTTCATAGTGGTGCATTGCGGCTGAAAGATCAGATCACTCATCGCACAAAATCCTTTTTCATTTACGATATTGATGACTGGACTGAATTAGAACTGTATTTGCGCTATATAAAATCACAGTTTCCTGATGAAAATCCTGAGATTCGAAATGTCCTTTACATTAATGGTAAGCCAGTTACTGATTATAAGGTTAAATTTGATAACTTCTTTATGGTTGGAGATAACAGGGATAATTCAAAGGATTCCCGATATTGGGGTTATTTGAATTACAACTACATACTTGCCAAAGCGTTTATACTTTATTTCTCATGGGATAACACAATCCCGACGTGGCAGTTACCAATGAAGATCCGGTGGAACAGAATCGGAAGGCTGATCAGATCCTGGGATGGGTTCAGCGTTCCGAAATATTATAAATAATCAGGAATTTACCAGTAAGGGCGGCTGTCCGGTCGCCTGAATTACATCACGCCAGAGCGAACTTTCCGGATCAATTTTATTTCTGGTAGATACAGCCAGGGCTATTGGTACATGAACAAACTGGTTGTTGATAAGACTGACAATCATTCCGGTTCTACCACTCATGGCAGCATGAACTGCATTTCCGCCTAATCGTGCACAGTAGATCGCATCACTTGGTGCAGCGGGGACGCTTCTAATAATATATCCCGGATCGATATATCTGAGTGTGACTGTTGTAGTGATTCTTTTAAAATATGCACCTATCTTTTCTTTTAAATACAAACCAATATCTGCAAGCTTTTTGTTCCCTGATGCATCAAATGCAGATTCTTTCGCAATCAGATCCTGACCGACACCTTCTGCCACTATGATAAGAGCGTGCTTCCTTTTTTCAATTCGTGACTTAAGGTTCTGAAGTAACCCTTTAGGTCCATCAAGATCAAAAGGAACTTCGGGAACAAGTATATAGTTAACATCATTGACTGCCA
>JBNKZD010000276.1:0-88451 GCA_050301235.1 Chitinispirillaceae bacterium
ATTCCAGGGTGAAGTACCCAGATTGTAGGACTATCAAGAGGATCGTTGCTATTAAGTGCAAAATGAAGAGCTACACCAAATGAAGGTGTCCAGTCTAATAATCTAGTCGGTATAAAATAATGCTGCATTTCAAAGAGAGCATGCCAGTCACGTTTATTCGGAACTCTATGTTCCAAAAATTGATTATACAATTTTCCTTCGTATTGTAGTCCTTGTGGGAACCTTAATAAAGAGGGCGTTAAAGAATAAGTGGATTTTGGTACGCCACGATACCAAATTTCAGTTTGGTCATCTGAATATACAGATTCTTCTGTATATCCTCTTTTAAGAAGAATTTCTCGTGCTTCTTTTGCTTTTGAATAAACGTCTTCAAATGATCTAGCAATAATTGGCTCAATAGCAGATTCATCACTCATAGTTTCTCCTATTTTTAATCGACTAATCTAAACATTCGTATTAGCCGCCGATTCTTATTCTCTTTAATTGGCAACATGTTTTACAACGTCCATCAATTGTTCCATAAACTTCACTCCTCTCCCCTCCTCCGGTACAAATGACGAACTCTTATAATCAAAATCTCCTAAAGCACAAAACATCCTGCATTCTTAACTCTATACTATCTCACAGAGATCCGGGAACTAAACAGTATCAGAGTAGCAAGGGGGCGAGTCCTGGAAGCCTGCGTGATGAGAATAGTTCAGGGTTAAAAGGTTAAGGTTAAGATTAAGGTTAAGATTAGAAACTTTACACGATATTTGCTCTTAATTCCAGGCAGTAACCCTTTTTTCAACCCTGGAACCCTGAACGTTGAACCTTTGAACGCTTTTGATTAATATAGGTAAATATGCGGGGAGAGTCAAGGGGAGGTTGAGGAAGAAAAGGAGAATGGAGGTAAGAGTGACAGGGTAAGTGTGGCGGAGATTGAATGACGAGGTGGCAGTACTGATCATGAAGTTCTATTGAATTCTCCTCTTCTGCATCAAATAGTATGGTTACCTCGATTTTGTCATTCAGGGTTTTGAAAGAAACATGTACCATTCTTCCATCACCCATCGTATAGGTAAAAGAATTTCCAAAAACAATTTCATCATAGATTGCTTCAAAGTCAAAACCATGGCTTTTATCTCTGGCTTCCATTCTGGTTTTGTATTTACCACCCACCCTTAAATCATTCTCTGCGCTGGGGCATTGCCAATCGCTGGATGCAAAATTCCAATTTACAATATGTATTGGATTGGTGTAGAAATACCATTTCGGTGTGCCCGCACCCAGTGGCCTTGGGCGTCGTCGGAGGAGTGATAACGCAATTCTTTTCGATTTCGCTTCTTCTCACTCTCCTTTTCTTGTGTTGCCTGAGCATCAGTTTGTTGCAAAGAAATATGTCGTCCCTACGGGACTTAGTGTCTTTTTTTGTATTGATATTCTATAAACATTTTGTCCCTAACGGGACATCGGAGCGTAAAGTACATGCATTTGTCGCGTTGATTGCTACAATGGTAAGCATGGTCCGGGAGTACCACGCCAAACGGTGAATTGCAATGGCTCGCATTGTTCACAATGGGAATCTGCATTATATTGCGTTTTCTAACCTTCCGACGACGCCTGAGGCCACTGGGTGTGGGATCACCAATGACAGGCGTATGACAAAACTTGCTGCCCCACACCAGATCGCCTCAGGCGTCCTTATTATTAGTAATAAATAATATTCAGAGTATTCTTCACCGCTGCTATTGCAATCCTATCGGAACACAAACACTCCCCTACCCACATGGACAAACCATTTCAATGGAATATTGACTCTTCCGCCTGATGCATGCTGATCCAGGTAGTAGATTTCAAGCAGGTCGCCGGGCAGTACCGAAAGTTTTTCTCTGTCTACGGCTTCAATGCCAAATGTCGTGTTCACAGTTGATGAGAATACACCGGTATTCGTGCCGGTTTCCATAGCCGTACAGGGAAGAAAATCACCGGTCCTTGCGGAACGCACTTTCAGGAACACTTTGTCCTGTTTTGTGTATGAAAGATTCATATCCTGATCAATAATCCTGATCCGGAGAGCTTGTCCCGGAAGAATCATGGTGTCGGGAGAAACCACTAATTGTGCCGAAGATCCCATAAGCAGCAGATCACCCCAGAGGTTGGGATGTCCGGAAATATTATTCCCTTTATTGGTCACCCACCGAAGGTATACATTTTCACCATTGTTAATTGAGTAATTGAAGCCTACGATTTTTCCCGGCATCATCGTGTAATACTTCATCAAACGCGGACTGACCCGTACTTCACAGGTGTAACGTTGTCCGGTACGCCGTGATGCAACCTGAATTCCATCCTGTAATAAACGTGGGTTAAAATGTTCAGGACTCATAAAAACCGATTCTCCCGAATAACCCCAATTACGCTTCAGGCGTGGCCAGACCCAGAACTGGAAACTCCGGTCTGCCGTTCGAACAGAATCTTTATAGTTAAGCGGATCGAAAAACAGTTCGAGTGCATCAGTGTCCCAGAATGACATCGGATTACAAGGGTTATCGTACGAATCATTAATCTCATACGCCCAATAGAATCCCCGGTTATCCCATTGTACAAGCAGAAAATTACAGGACTGAAGTTCCTGGGGCAATGGACGATCCCCCTGCCGTTTACCTTTCAGTTTGTACTGTAGAGCGTTTTTCCACTCATCAAGATTACCATCAATAATAACCGGTTGCTCAGCACGGGGAGCTCCACCCCATGCGTGGCTGAAAAATGATGGTTGACACAGGCCGTTATCATTACTGGTGCACTTTTGACCTGCGCTGGAGTTTCTGAATGTCACCATCTCCGGAGCCACAAACTGCTCACTGTCTCTTTGCGCGACAAATCCACGTCCAAGCTCATAGAGACCATGTGTTTTTAATCGGCGATTGCGCATAGCCATTGCTGCCTGAGCATATTTTTCGAGATCCGGCATGACCAGATTCGCGTTTTCTGCCAGATTTTCAAGCAGATTCACATAATTTTCAGCAAGTTCGGTTATACGGTCTTTTGCAAGCCTGCCCTCTTCATCAAGAGCTCCTTTCATGTCAAGCATTTCGGAAACCTCTCTGCCAAATCCCTGCTTGAACGTGTCGAAAAACTGGCGTGCCTGCATTGATGAACGCTGCTGTTTACTTACAGCATCTCTGATCATCTCATTGAAATCAACTTTTTCTGTAATTTTTTTCAGCTGAGTTCCATTCTTAATATGCCCACCGGGAAAATATCCTGCCACCTGACCACAAAGGAATTGGCTTAGCTCCTCCGATCCCATCAATGGTGCAAGAAGAGACAGATATGGTCCACTCAATTTCTTAAACTGGTTTTTAAATTCTCTGATAAAATCCTCATCGGGTTCAGCACCAAAAACAGTACCACCATTACCAAAGCTCGAAACCAGCGAATTACCTTGTTTACGCCCAAAAATCCGTTTGTTTGCACCACACATTGCATCTGCAATCGCCTGTTTCAGCTTGTCCAGTCCAACCTCCATGATCGATTTCAAGACAAGCTCTTCCCAGAGTTTCAGCAGTTCCTGATCGGCAACAATCTCTTCAATCATTTTATCCGGAGGATTATTGTTACTGTTTGCAGCTTGCTGTTTTAGAAGCTCCTTAAGCCATTTTGAAAATGTTTCCGGATCGAATCCGGGGGCGAAGTTCTTATCTTTCAGCTGTTGAAGCAGCTGTTTGAGTGCAGCCCGGCGGAGAAGTTCACTCATTGCAAGCAGAGAATCGGATACTTTACCTGATATGATGTCAGAGATAAGTGAGCCGTTTAATCCGGAGAGTTTACCATCGTAATACCGCATCAGTTCAGACTGCAAAGCAGCCCGCAGTTCAGGATCAGCGATGTCATTCTCCAGATAAAAATCACTGTCAATTTCTGAATTACCAGACGCAGAATCATTTACCGGTACAATGTCGCTGCTTTCACTGAAAGTCTGATCATCTGATTGCTGAACAGCGTCCGGTGATGCTTCAATGTGTAGGATTTTCTGATAAAAAGAAAGTATGAATACAGCGTGCAGCACGATCGAGAGTATCAGATAGAGCGGTACCCGGTCTTTCATTCAGTTATTGCACCTGATGAGAGAAGTGTTTGACGCCTAATGCCTGAAGCATATCGTAGATAAAGACTATCGAGTGGTAAGGAGCACCACGATCACCGCAAATGACTACCAGCGAATCTGCAGAATTAGCAACCTGTGCCCTGAGTTCTTCAAATATCTGCTTTTTATCGTAATGTACATTTTTAATACTATAGCTACCCTGTTTGTCAATAGCTATATAAACAGGCTGATTTTTGATAACCGGTTTCTGTGTGTGCTGTGCAAGCGGCAGTTCGATGTCGATCTCTGTCTGTTGTTTGTTCCGGTCGAAACTTGTTGTCAGAAGAAAGAATATCAGAAGCAGAAACATCACATCGATAAGTGTCGTCAGTTCCGGATATTCATCGGATTCATTATCAAAGGGGTCACGGATCATCATTGATCACATCCTATGGTAAGATCATCCAGAAGCACATTGATTTCTTCGTAGCGTTTTTTCGCCCATGCCCTAAGACAGGATTCGATCAGCAGTGTCGGTAATGCTATAACAAGCCCGGTAATGGTAGTAATTAATGCAACTGCAATTCCTGATGCAACACTTTTCTGGTCAAGACCGGCATCAGCAATAGTGCCGAAAGAGATTGCAAGACCGACAACGGTTCCCAGCAGGCCCAGCATCGGTGAAAGGTATGCAACCGCTTTGAGCATCCAGAACCGCTTTGACAACCAGGTTATATTGCGATCTGCACTTTTTTGTAATGACTGTAGAAAAGTTATTTTTCCTTGGTTGTTAAGTACCATATTCAATGCACCTGAAATAATGGTGTATGGAAGAGTCGAGTTTGCAGAGGCAACTTTGGAAGCCGCTTCGAACTCATTTTTCTGAAGATGTGTTCTAAGGATTTGAAAATGATCCATTGAAATTGAACAACAACGCCACAAAAAGTGGATACGTTCCAGAATTACCGCCAGAGCGATTATGGATAACAGAAGCAGTGGCACCATGAACTGGTAGCCGCCTCTGGAAAAAAAATCAAGAATACTATTTACGTACATCAAGATCCTCCGATTACATTTTAAACAGAGTGAAAAAATGAGCTGATCATAGAGGTAATTGCAAAACTCGTCACCAGCACCCTTCGACTCCGCTCAGGGTACGTTTTTGAGACCGGTTGTCGAGCGGAGTCGAGACAAACGTGGGGTTATGCAATTACCTCCATAATCAATATATATTTTGATCAAACGCCGAAGCGAAATACACCTCATGTCTTTTTTAATTTTAATAACGTATTCAATCTGGTAAACGTTACAATCTGAACGAATCGTTGACTCTGATTTTTTTGTTTGTTCCGCAATCAAGAGCTACAAAAGGTAATCCACATCCTAATATTAAAGGATTCATAGAAGAAAGCATAAAAAGAAAGCGCGTTTAATGATTCCGGGCAAGGAGTACAGTCAGCCAACAGCCCGTAAGCTCTATGTCAATCCTAACTAAAATTTTGGGCAATCCGTTAGCGTTAAAAGATATTTGAGATATCCTTTAGCATTATTCTCACACATTAAAAAATAGCAAAACCCATCACCCAGTTTTATTTTAAAGATATGCAAAAAAAGATCTCATTATTAATTACCAAATATCGTTTTATTCTTCCTTTCCTGATCTGTGTTACTTCCCTACAGGCAGGTCCGAAAATCCTCATGCAATCATCGATCGTGGATGCCGGAACCTCCGTTGAAGGTATTAATGAAACACTTAAATTCCGGTTCTCTTTTAAAAACAGCGGCAGTTCCCCATTACATATTTATAAGATAATTCCATCATGCGGCTGCACTAAAATTCTGAAATATGATTCGCTTGTGATGCAGGGTACATCCGGTATCATTGAGGGTGATCTGAATCTCAGAAATTTCGCACCTGGTCCGCACTCAAAAGTAATAAACATCTTTTCCAATGCAGAAAATGACTCCATTCTCCGTATTGCGGTTAAAGCCACAGTGAGGTCGATAATAGAAATACGGGAACCCTATATCACCATTAATGAGAGAGATTCTTCCCGGAAGAGTTTTGAGGTTCTCTCCCGCAATGATTCTTTGAAAATTACCAGTGTAACCTTTAAAAGAGACCCGAATGGAAGCGCAGGTGGTCTTTCTGCCTGGCAGAGTGATATACCTGTTACTATCAGTTTTCGCTGGATGAGTGTTGATACATTGCGTAGCGACAATTACAAAGTATACCGCCTTACCTTGATGATGCCCTCAATAAGCGAATCTATGCTGGGAAAGTTCCGGATTCAGACTAACCATGTAGACAAGCCAGAGTTGTTTTTGCGTGGGACGCTGCTTAAATAGATCTGTTTGTTTGCAAATTTAAAAATTGACAGAGAGACTGGGAGACTTAGTAACAACAGGACAGTAAGAAAAAGTAGACATCCGAATCTATCCACAGTCCTCCAGTCCCCCAGTCTCTCAGTCATCTTTAATCCGCGTAATACGGCCTGCACTGTTTCATAGTTAGCACAGACGGACCATTTGGATCGTCAAGAGGCTGGTCGAATTTGAACTCAGTGTCCATTGCATACCTTTTTGATGAATTACTTCCGTAAATCGGCTTGAAGTAACGGTGTATTTCTGCCAATGCAGTTCCCAGAATAAAGATCTGATCTTCAGCAAGAACTGTTTTCATCCCGCTTGGAAGTACATTAGAGTGGCCGGTATAGACGATCGGTCGTCCTTCCATATCGAAATGGTAAATGAATTCATCACTTGTCACATCAGCACCAGGGAGTACCACAGAGCCATCACCATACTGTACGTTTACATAAAAACCAGGCTCAACCCCGGAATTATCGAAAATATTAGCTGTAATTGCGACTCCGGTAGCCTCCTCGGTTGGGAAAGAGCGGTGTACCAGTATTGCCATTCCAACCGATGTATGATCAATCTGGCGATATTCGCGCTCTTCAAAAGCACGGAAAAACCAGACGCTTGCCCAGACAGTTCGAATTGCATTACGAATCGATTTTGGTTTGTCCATATTTCCGCCATCAGATGTATACAGCCCTGCACCTGTAAAGCCATCAAGGTCCTCCGCATTGGTACTCGACCGGAATCTTACCTGTATACCAGCAGAAAACTTTGTAGCAAGTTTTTCAAACAACATCGCTTCAAAAGTAGAATCAAGCGGTGCATCCTTAATAGCATCCCGCAGTTTTTCCAGTTTTTTATCACGTACAGCCGGGTAGTTTTTAAAACTGTCATTTGCAAGCATCTCTGCAACAACCTGATTCAGCCCATTCTTTTCCATATGCTGCCAATAATAATACACCGGTATACCGAAAGCTTCTTTCGGATAAGGTACTTTAGTACTATCCATAAAAGTGAATGTTGAAAAATGGCTTGTTTTTCCCCCAAAAGCAGATATTGCCTTCTTTATTGCCGGTCCGGGACCGAGACTGGCAATGTCAAGAATGTCCCGGACATCTTTCAGTTCTTTTTCTGTTGTGTCCATATTTGCAATACCTACTTTTGAAGGTTTGTGGAGATCCCACCAGGCATCAGCTTCAGCAATTGTAGCTTCGGTGATCGTATACCCGGAAAGCTCAACTGTCAGTTTTACCCATTTATTTTCGAGTGCCCGCAGTTCTGCATTTGACCATGCGCCGCGCAACGCCATATTCGGGGTTTTACGGTTCTGTGATAGAACATTGATATGAGCTAACGGGGTCTGAAACGCTTCAGTGATAATCCCGCTTGTCACTGAGATATCATTGGGAACCATATCGAGCACGACGATATCCCGATAACTTACGTATGCAGTATCGAGTGCTGCTGATTTTACAAAAACGAGTCTTCCAATGCTTGTGGCTACATTGAGCGGCTGATAATCGGTATTTGCATACAGTTGCTCAGTTGTAATTATTTTTATCCTTGATGGAAGCCTGGCAGCTTCAGCAGCAACAGCAGTTGATGTCGGGTGGAAATAAAGCGAATCCCCGAAAAAGGTTGAATCCGCTATCTTGTCAAATGCCTGACGTATCATATCTGCGCTGGCGTTATCATAGGGTGCAATCTCGTATGCCCACACCTTCGGGCCTTCATAATAGGTCACTGCACCTAAGATGAACCGTCTGCCTGTTCTATAATATTCAGTAGCATTAAACTGTCCAATCGATGGAACTATGGAAAACTCATCTCCCGAAAGATATGTTGATGCAAATTCATAGTGAATCTTATACTTTTTACTGTTCTGAAAGTAGAGTCTCAGAGCTGGATCTTCCCTGTCAAATACAGTTTTTGCAGAAGTTGCGCCAGGAATTTTCTCACTCAGTGGTACAGATGCCATTGCATCGAAATCTGCCTTGCAACCGTAACTTGTCAGATAATCCGGTACCTCCCCACTGATATTGCAGCTCCATTGGTGTTTTTGAGGTTGCTGGGGATCATTGATACAAAAGGTAAACAATGACAGAACAACTATAATTACAAATAGTATGAAATAAATGCATTTATTCATATCATTGCACCTCTCTGCAACGCTTATCAGCAGAACATTCCATACCCTCAGGACAATACCCTACATCAGGACAGGAAATGACTCCGGGAATTTTAAGCCAGAGCAAAACAAACGATTGAATCTGAAGTTCTACTCCAGTACCCGCAACAGTTCCTTTCGAATCGCGATACATTTCAAGTTTCGGAAACCCGGACATACCAAATGACTTAAGGCTGTCAAGCATTACTGCAGGAATTTCAAGTTCACCATCATCCCGACAGACACACTCAATTTTCGCCTTTGTTCCGCCATGATATGTTATGTCTATAACCACGGTGATTTTTGAATCATCTGGATTGCTTGCAGCTTTCCATTTCAGCAGAATCGGCATTCCCGGATCCATTGCGATGGTATCAGCGCTAATTTCTATCGGACTTATAGTTTTTGCTGTAACGGTAAAACCAGCTACCTGTTCATTTCCACTGGCTGTCACCGAAATGGTACTACCTTCTGTACAGGGTGGATTAGTCGGACGATTATCTCCTGTAGGCATATAATTTCCGTTAGTTGCAGTTATCGTACTGGTAGTTGTACCACCCTTATTGGTCATTCCAGCTATGGTGACTGTACCGGCAGTGATAGTGTCAGGTTCAGGCTGGCAGTTGTTATCATCCACACATACACTGCCGTTTCCGCATCCTGAACAGGTGCGCTGTTTTGGTTTGAGTAGTTTACATTCACCAGATACCATTACTGTTTCCCAGACAGGATTCGGTACTGGACCGTTGTATAATTTTCCTATAAATGATGTCTTTTCCTCAACCTGATTAATCATCAGTTTAAAAACGCCATAAGATTTTGTAGTTCCGGTTTGTTGTGTTGGATTTCCAGTTTCGTTACATGAAGGAGAAAAAAGAAAAAGTATTGCTATAATTACTGTTATTATTGACTTGATAGACACGTTCCAATCCTCCCGTGTTTAAAGAAAAGATTCACCAGGCTGTTTTTAAGTTGTAAGTAATAAAACTGATAACCGCAATATACGGCAATCAGTAGTTACACATTAAACAAAAATGAACAATTTACATCTATGGAGTTGTTGAAAAGCAGTAAAATCCTCCGTATCCTCCCCCACTCCCAATGATTTTCACTCCGGGCTTACCCGCACCGGTTCTCTCTTCAAGGTCAATACCCGCTTCACATCCTGGAAGACTCCAGGCTGAAATCCAGCTCTGCATATTCATCATACCAATAAATTCTGTTTTTCCTAATCCACCGAACCCTTTTCTAGTCCAGGACAGTCCACTCCGCGGTTTACTGTCAATCGTAGTAGATGTCCAGTCATCACAGGTTGCGTTTGCAGCAAACAGTTTTCCGGTACTATCTGATCCGGTAACAGTCAGGTGATTATCAACAGCGGGTTTATTAGGGTCCGGACGATGATTTGGAACCCCATCTTCATTAGGTAAATCATCTTTGATGTCATCATCAATACCCTTTGGTCTATTGAACAGCAGATCTGCTTTTGACATTGCAACTAGTCTTCCCAGACGATCATACCACGGACCATTTCCTATACGATCAATCGCATTGACCTGCTGACCGTTTGGCCCTTTTGCCACACTGAGAAATGCACGCCACTGTTTTGCTTTTGCTCCGGGCATACTCCGTTCAGCAATGCATGAACAGATGCTGTCGGCACCAAGAAGCCCGGCACCCTGGCCAGTTTTACCGAATCGTAAATCTCCGCCAAATCCGTTCTCGCTTTTTGATAACTCCTGAATCGCTTTAAGGCTGGTAACAAAAAAACTGAACTTTTCCAGAGCCAGTGTATCTATTGTGATATTGTTGGTACCTGAAAGGGAAGAAATGGGAACACTTTTTGGCGAATATCCTGCTGCTGTAACAATTAACGTATCCACAATTGCCCTTACTTTTTCAAGTCGGCCATCTTTAATTATTGCTGCAGATGAGGTTGAAGCTATTAACTGATTACCATTTTTTGATGGTACCGATCGAAATGTTACGTACAATCCCGCAGCTTCAACTCGCAGGATCTGCATACCAGATGCAAACGAATGTCTGGTTGGATCAAAACTATAGGTACCAGCCGAAGTTATAAGTTCTGAAACGCGTTCCAGCATCTTTCCGCGCATATCAAACATCTCAATGTTAACTACAGAAGGTTTCACCAGATCAACTACAATGCACTGATTTCTTAAGGAGATCATATCCGTTTCAGGCATGATAGCTTGAGGAAGCAATACAGCAGTTTCCGAAATGATAGAATATGCCCCTTTCGAGTCTGTTGTGGCAGTTAAATTGGATTTTGATAGTTTTACAGTGGCACCGGCAACAGCTTTCCCTTTTGAATTGGAAATGGTTCCTTTAAGGTTGATAGTTTCTGAAAAACCGGTTGCAAATACAATAGATACTAAGAGCACAGTTGCGATCCGAACCATCGATCTCCTCCTGTTCAGGTAACAATAAAGTTGAACGTTCATAATTTTAAACGTTTAAGTTGATACGCAGGCACTTCCCTCACAAATAGTGCTTTCACAGTTTGGTTAGTTTTTTGTTAGAGAAATGTTCAAAAAAAATTAAAAGTGTTGTAATTCTTGCACTTTTTTTTTCTCTCTCTATATATATGAATTAATATTTCTGAGTAGTGAAACTCAGATTTCATTTTTAAAGAATCTTCTACCATGGTTTGATACTGACCAATAATTAATTCCAGGTCAGAAGTTTTTTCCGTTATCTCTGGTGGGAAATTTTCAGGGTAATTTTTGATTGAACAAGGTGTGCAAAGTAGCAAAATAACCACAATTGTTACACAAAACAACTATACTTTTACCATGCACATTTTCCTTTTTGTCTTCATTCGACAACATCATCACTGTCAGTATCCATCGATGATTTCACATATTCCCCAATTCTGGAAGTTATCAACTCAATGAAGGTATCGTTATGGGTTTTCAGGATTGAATTTAAATGGTCATAAATCTGGTAACAATAAATCATCGCTGGAATCTGTATCTTGCCGGATGAAAAATACCTGAATTTTGGCAAACAGATACCGCGTTTCCTGTCGAGTATGGTGATCGTACCGTAATCAATTGTATAGGATAAGTCTGATTTTAATTCATTTGGTGCCACAATGGCCAGTATACCCCACAGGAGTCCAATTCTTGCATGGGATTCTATATTTTCAAGAGCCTTATAGGAGACAGATGTTCGACCGGCAAAGCTTTTTAACTGAATATCCACCTGAAAGTCTGCAACATCTATACTATCAATGTAAACTTCTCTGAAAATTTTTTTTGCATTCAAATGTAATGCGATACTCTTTTTGATCTCAACCGGAACTGAGACTCCAATGTAGCCCTTTTCAAGATTATAACATTCAATTTTATTTTTATAATCATCAGAAAAAATCCAGTTTTTGTCAGGAGACTCATCCCGTCTAAGATCCTCAGATATCGATAGAGAGACGGTAATCTCTTTGAGATCATTTCTTTCCGATACTGAAATATCAGCCATTTTGTAGGCGACTCTGGGTGTACACGAAAATATTAAAAAATGAACAATTGACAGCAATAATAAATGTACGCGTCTCATTTTTTTCTCATTGAATCAGGATATTTTGAATTTACCGCACCACAATGGATACAAAACTCCCTGTGAACACACAATAACTTTCCACATTCTGAACATTTCCAATACTCGTTCTGCTCCTTAACAAATTGTCGTATCCCTTTTTCCGATATTTGCTGAAAATTGTACATCAAACTTTCACCATACCTGGATGTGTATCGTTTTTCAAGACAAGATCCTTAAGACGCCTGCATGGATATTTACTGCATTTGTAGCAAAGATCACTGCTATTTTTTTTCTCGGGACATGTCTTTATCGAACATTTTCTGCAATAATCATTAGAAATAGTATCGGAATTACATTTTTTACAATTTTCACATTCCTGCACTTCAACAACCAATGAGAATCATACCCGACAACAATTACAGAACTATCGGTTAAACCCGCCAGGGACTCTCTTGAACAGGCAAAACGAGGCTTTAAAACCTCTTCATCCCTTACTGAAACAATAATTGCAGTATCAACAGTGGCAGCGAATCTGATTTTCTGAACTTTTCTACTTTTGCTATATGCATTTGTTTTTGCTACTATAGAATCAGCAATTGCAAAGCATACAGATTGGTAGAAGAATATAAACGATATGAGAACAAGTGATCTTCGCATTTCTAAATGGTTTCCTCAGATTTTCGATTGATCAGCTTGCGATGAATGGTAAGCAGAGGGTCCCGAAGGAAGACATTACCCTCCTTCGGTCAAAAAAAATTAAATCAGCTGACAGCCCCTGCGCCATCAGCGATTCTGCAGAGATAAAACTCACCTTTAATACCGGTTTTTTCCTCATAGATTTTCCGGGCATTGGCAATCACGCTCTCTGCACTTGAAGCATCTGCCAGAGCAATCGCGCTACCGCCAAATCCCGCACCGGTCATCCGGGCACCGAATACCCCGGGAGAGCTTCTGAATGCCTCAACCATGCAATCAAGTTCACTGCAGCTTACTTCATACAGGTCACGAAGTGACTCGTGAGATGCCTGAAGAAGTGTACCTAACGTTTTCAGGTCACCTTTTTCGAGTGCTTCAGTTGCTTTTAAAACACGGTCATTTTCGTAAATGACATGCTCGCAGCGTTTTGCAATAAGTTCCGGAAGTTGATTGCGGTACTTGTCAAACTCTTCACTGGTGAGATCGCTGAGTGTGGTAATATTTTCCCGTTTGATAAGCTCCTTTAAGATTCTGACCCCCTCAGCACACTCTTCTACGCGCTGATTGTAAGCTGATTTTGCAAGTTCACGCTTAACTTTTGTGTTCCCGACAATAACCGCAGTTTTGTCTGCATTGCTAAAAGGAATCAATCGGTGTTCAAGATTATTGCAGTTCAGAAAAAGGGCATTATTTTCTTTACCGAAAGCAATGATAAACTGATCCATTATGCCGCTTTTTACCCCTATAAAACCGTTTTCCGCTTCACGGCAGTAAACTGGAATCAATTTCTTTTCGATTGATTTTCCAGCAAGCTCCAGCATAACGGTCATCATGAGGACTTCAATTGCAGCCGAAGAGGACAGTCCACTCCCCAGCGGCACATCGCCTTGAAACGCTATATTTGCACCAGGCAATCGAATACCATGTTTTTCCAGTATCCAGGCAACACTAAGCGGGAAATTACCCCAACTGCGTTTTTCATCAAATGCGAGATTGTCTATCGGTGCCACAACAGTCTCTGTAAAATTACGGGATTTGAGATGGAGTTCACGATCTTTACGTGGAGTAACAGCAGCGATAATGCTGATATCAATTGCTGCCGGAAGAACATATCCGCCGTTATAATCAGTGTGTTCACCAATAATATTTATTCGTCCGGGTGCCATAAAAACCTGGATGTCACCGGTTTCTCCGAATATCGCCCGATGCTCCTTTTTGAGATCATTGATTCTTTGTTTGAGATGTTCACTTTGTACCATACAACCTGTCCTTTATTTTACGTAGTTCCTCAGCCTTCTGTTCGGGCGAGGATGGATTACCATGTGTCCATGTCGCAGTTTCTGAGCTCGCATTAAACTTCTGGGTTTTTTCATTCCTCAGCAATGGAAAAAACTCGATGTGAAATTGATAATAGGAGTAATCTTCCCCATCTGCAGGTTTCTGATCAATACCCATCATGTAGGGAAATTCACGATTAAAAACATTATCATAAATCGTTGCAATCCGTGTCAGTGCGGTCCCCAGATATTGACGTTCTTCATTGTTGAGTTCATCGATGGAGAGACGGTGTTCCTTTGGAATAATGTACACCTGATAGGGATACTCTGCAAAATAGGGTACAAAGGTAACAAACGGCCCATTCTCATCAACAATTCGCTGTCTATCCCTGAGCTCTTCGTTGAGAATTTCTCTGTAAAGGTTCTTTTTTTCTTTTAGAAAGTACTCTTTACACGACTGAAGTTCAAGTTCGATTTTTTTAGGTATGAATGGGAATCCGTAGATCTGACCATGCGGATGAGGCATTGTCACACCAACTTCTTTTCCACGATTTTCGAAAATAAATACATATTTAACAAATTCGAATGATGACAACTCGCGGTATTTGTCGACCCAGAGCGCAATGAGACTATCAATATTTTCCCGTGGTAACCGCGCAAGAGACTTATCGTGTTCCGGAGAATAAAGAAGTACTTCACATTTGCCAAACGACTGTGCATTACGGTATAGTGATGAATTGATTGATTCAACATCCGGTGGTGTTGGACTCAATATCGGAAAATCGTTATTGTAAGACATAACGACATAGTGATCGGGGACTTTCCCGGATCCGGGACAAAACGGGCAATAGTTTTGTGGCATCAAAGGACGCCCTTCCCTTCCAGCAGACACCATCACCCACCACTTCAGAACAGGATTCCAACGTAGTTCCTGCATTGAACCTCCTACAGAATAACAATTGTACCGAATATGTTAACCAGATTGTAGCCTGACCAGTAAACTATCCTACCTGGTTGATTTTCTCAAAACAAATTTAGTTTTCAGTTTTATAGCCTGGATACTTGTAGCAGCACTTCCATTACGTATCTGCTCCAGCAGCAGAGATGCAGCAGCGGCACCGATATCGTATGTGGGCTGAGCAACGGTAGCCAAAGGAGGAGTAATCTGAGATGCAATCGGATTGTCACCAAAACCAATAAGAGCAAGGTCGTCGGGAACAGAGATATTGTTCTTTCTGCACTCCATGAGAACGCCAATCGCAACAGGGTCATTTACACAAAAAAGTGCATCGGGCCGTTGATTCAGGTGCATCAACTGTTTAAAACCGTCAGCGCCATCGACTTCATCGAATCCTCCATGCACGACATAATCCGGATTGAACTGTATATGTGCATCTTCAAGTGCCTTTCTGTATCCGGCCAAACGTTCGCGCGCAATCTTAACATGTTGCGGCCCTGCAAGATGTGCAATTCTTTTGTATCCAGCTTTTATAAGATGCGATACCGCCGAATAAGCCCCTTCCTGGTCTTCAACGGTAACAGTATTCGCTTCGATTTCATCGCTTATGCGGTCAAAAAAAACAATCGGAATCCGGCGCATCTTTACATCAGAAAAATGTTTTATATCTTTGGTATTCTGCGATAAAGAAACGATTATTCCTGCGACTGAGTGTGATAAAAGGTTCCGGGTATTGAAAATTTCCCGGTTGTAATCTTCATTGGATTTGCAGACGAATACGGTATACCCTTCTTTAAACGCCACATCTTCGATACCATCAAGTACAGATGCAAAAAAATGGTGTTTTATTTCCGGAACAATTACTCCGATGGTCTTTGTGGCACCACTTTGCAAACTTTGTGCAACTGAGTTAGGAAGATATCCGAGATTATATGCCAGTTTCCGTGCATTTTTTTTCATCTCCTGACTTACATCAGGATAATCTTTTAAAGCTTTGCTGACTGTCGAAGGTGAAACTCCCAGAATCCGGGCAATATCTTTTATCGTTGTATGCGGAGATTTATCATGATTCATTCTTGTTTTTTATTCCAATTTTAAATCATTGCAGAATTTTTTTCTTAATTGTATAAAATACAATGTTTTTCTATAAATACGTAAAAAAAATCATTAAAATCCCTTTTTACCGGAATTTTTTTTGGTAACACCCCCAATTAGAACGCATTACCGATATCAAGATGAATCACCACCAGGTTTTCATGTTTCGTTTTTTGCAGTTTAAAACCGGTATCGAACCGAAGCACTGCCACAGGAGTGTTGATTCGGATCCCTGGTCCCGCAGTCCAGCGAAGATCCTTAAAAAAAGTATTGAAATTTAAAACATCTGGATGATCATTATCTGTTATCCATACATATCCGGCATCCACAAACAATGCAGCTTCAACCCACCAGAACAGAGGGATTTTTACCTCAGCCACATGGGCAACAACACTGATATTCCCACTCTGATTTGTATCAGCAATCTTTCGAAGCGCACCTTCTTTGTACCCGCGTACCGATTGTGAACCTCCACCGAAGAATCTCTCCTGAACCGGTAATGAATCGGTTTTTCCGTAAGGTATCCCCCACCCAAGTTCAAGAGCAGAAGCCCATTTGAGTTTACCGGTTTCCCAGTGCACTCTGTGATCAGTTGTAACTTTAACAAATTCCTCAGACCTGTTACCAATTAAACCTGCAACTTCGAACTTTAAAAGATTATAAAAACCACGTACAGGATTTATAAGGTCATTTCTGGTATCCCAGGCAAGATCAAAACCTACGCTTTGAGTATTGTTGGGAGCATTATTACCACTGACTCGTGATACATCTACCCATTTGAATCTTAATTGGTAAGCAAAACTTATGTCAGTATGTTGCCCTGCAGTTATTTCAAATCCCTTCATAAAAGCATTGTATGTGTTTTCAATGTCAGTACGATTCGTAATATATCCCGCAGCATCGACTTTTAATGGGACAAGAAGCAGCCAGGGAACACCATATCGCAACTGAACAGATTGTTCTTTCTGCGATAGATTTCCTGAAAGGGTTGCTTTGTGACCAAGCTGGAAAAGATTACCATAACTGGTTGTTAAGGATCCACGGAATTTTTCAGCAGTTCCGTAACCAGCACCCGCTTCGATTCGCAAGAAGTCAACTTCATCAACATTGATACTCACAGGAACTGCAGTATCAGGAACATTTTCAATTTTGCTTAACGTATCTGAAATTATCGGATCTATTTTTACATAATTCACAAGATTGGTACGATAAAGACGTTTTTCGGTTTTTCTTACTTTACCAATGGATAAAAGATCACCCTTCTTGAAATCGAGTTCACGTTCGATAACCCGGTCTTTTAATCCCTTATTTCCTTTCAATATGATTGAATCTGCATATATTCGCGGTCCTTCATTTATAGTGTATACCACCCCTGCTTTGTGCCGTACAGAATCAATATCCAGTGTATAAAAAACTTCCGCCCGAAGATGACCTTTTTTTAACACTTTTTCGCGAAGCATTTCAACGTCCTGTTCAAGTGATACAGCAGTTAAAGGCTTTAGGGGTTCAGTATCCAATAACTTAATATAAGCAGAGTCAGCAGCCTTATTGATAGAATTTAAAGAGACAGATTTTACCAAATATCGTTCACCCTCAGAAATGGAAACAGTAATTTTAACTTTTCTTTTTAAAGAATCACGGCTTACACTTTCCCTCTGGGCTTTTGCATCAAGAAATCCCTGTGAACGGTAAAACCGCTCCAATGCTGTAAGATCAGAACCAAGTTTGTATTCTGTAAAAACAGTCGACGAAAGTATTGTTGACCGCTTCAACTCCATCACAGGAAGCAGATCCTTCTTTTTAAAGCTTTTATTTCCAATAAAAGTTATATCCTGTACTTTCCACTTCTTTTCCTTAGCTGCAAGTAACGGAATAGCGGAGAATAAAATGATTCCTGTCAAAAAAATGATTCTCAACACACTGTCCTTACTTCGTATATTTAAAAATAAAATCCAACCCATAATCATCGTTGTCAGCAACCCCTTTAATAAATAACCTCCGGGTAATTCTGAACAATGCAGAAACTCTTCGACGCGTCAGATCTCCAAGGGCTGTTTCGTAAGTTAACAGCAGTCGTGGGCTGATTCTTTTTGACAGCGTCAGCGTTGGTGCATTCTTTGTTTGCTTATCAGATTTTCCCAGTGCAAAAATATCTCCTTGAATATCGATACGATCGAGGCGCAGTACCTGTTCAAGTTTTCTTGTACCAAAACCAAGGATACTCTGTCCGGCAAATGATTTCAACCTCTCTCCAAGAACACTTCCAACAGAACCACCCAGTGGCCTTCCGAATGTTAATATACTGATAATATCCGCATCACTGAGTTCCTCATTGTCCGAGCTCAATTTCAATGTTGGTTTTTTTAATGTTCCACCAACATTCATATGAATTATATAACTCTTTGGAATATCATTAGTCTCTGAGGACCCTGGGCTTGCGGAGCTTGTCGCTTCCATCCCAAAAACCTCAGTTTGTGCCTTCAAATTCAGGGTAGGGTTGAGATCATTTGGGGAATGATTTACAAAACTACCTTCAGTAACATCAAACTTCCTGTCAAGATAATTGACATATCCATTATCTATTTTTATCTCACCAATATACGATGGATCCTGACAATTACCAGTTATGGAAATATCTCCACCTATCTCAAAATATCCCAGATTCATATCAACAACTAAATCTTCCAGAAAATGTAACTTTAACTGAAGATCAATTTTTTTTAGGAATGAATCTTTACTTTCCTGCACATATTGTACATTATCTGTGCTATTAAATAAATCAGTAATCCGGATATCTCTGAAAAAACGACTAGCACCAATACTCAGACCACCCTTTACAATAAATCGATCATCCCGTTTCAGAATCGTTGCATCAGCATCACTTATATTCATTTTTAATTGATCAATCAGCTCGACATTTAAATTTTCACCTCTAATCCTCAGCTTAAAACCTTCAAGTCCACTGTACGACCACACTGCGAATCCGCTCGCATTTAAACCACCCTTCCCCCATTTTCCATTGATTTTTCTGAAAAGCACAGAATCATCTTTCATCACTAAACGAAGATTGAGGGGACCTATCGAAGGTGAGATGTCATCTATCCCCACAACAGCAGTATCGATATTGAGATATCCATCAAACAAAGGTCTTCCATTCCCAATCCCGATACGACCTTCGCCTTGTGCAACACCTTTTTGTATCATGTTTTCTGGGAAAAAACCTGCAATCAGTTTTAATGGAAATTTAACAATAACGAAATCGATCTTGAGACCTGGTCGTAAAAACAGCGAATCGGTTTTGTTCAGTGGAATAACGCCACTCAAACTCAACAACCCTCCATGAGGTAGTGAAATCCGTGCAGTTTCGCAATGTACAGTATCTGGTGTAGCATATCCGATAAAAAATGTGCTGTCAATAACGCCCTGTGAATAATTGATAGTTCCTGTTGTAACAAAATAATTTACATCAGGTGCCATTACTTTACCAGAAATATTAGTAGTACCATGAATATTCCTGAATGCTATTTTTTCCCGGCGATTTCCTATTGATATTGCATCGATATTGAGATTACCCTGAACCTGAAATCCATTTCCACTGTCAATAATACCAACTGAACTTTTGATATAACCATCAGCACGCCAGTTTGTGTCAAGTACCGACACCATGAATGGTTCAAGATTCAATTTATCAGTTACCAGGCTTACTTGCAACGGTCGTTGAGGAGTTCCTGCGATTTTTGTCACATTTTTTAAACTCAGAGGAACAGTATATGCACATCGGAGAGAATCAGTCGATGAGCGGGCCAGATGCAGAATAGCATTGCCAGTAACCAGTGTATCAACAAGTTCACACTGTGCATTAAGGCTTTTTAAGGTAATATTTGCATAGGATGGATTTTGAACTTCTATTTTCAGAAACCCTTTTGGATTTTTTACAGTTGATCCGATATGAGCAAAGCAATCAACAATTCCTTTTATTGTATCATTCAAGGGAATCCACTCCTGAAATAGCGATAAATCGATAGATGTTGCATTTGCAATAAAATCCATTGAATCTCCCTGGACAGCTCCATTTAAATCGAGATTTCCAGCTGTAATCCACTTATTAGAGTGATTCCGCAGAGGTTTGAATGCTACTGCTATCTGTTTCTTACTTAGAATTACCTCACCATTACATTTTAATCCTGTGGAATTTTTATACAATTGCATACTATCAAGTTGTATTGAATCAAGCTGCCCTGCAAATAATTGTCCTTTCAAGGAATCAACAGTAATCGAATCATAAGCCACATTCACAACTTTGAATGCCCCCCGTATGTCTGGTTTTAAAAGGTTTCCACCCAAAAAAGCATCTAATGTACAATCCCCTTTTACACCAGATATATTAATCAACGGTGTAATCGAATCGATCATTGCATGCAGAGAAACATGTGATGGTCCGAATGAGTACTGATTTTTTCTTTTTTCAAGTGCGACCTGTAAAAGATCACTGGTTACCGTTTGCCATTGAAGAGTATCGCTTCGCACCTCTACTGAGAAATCCGGATTTTTGAGATTCCCGGAGAACCGAGTTGATGCTCTCAGCGAACCGGATGCAGATTTACCTGTAAATATTTTACTTATCGCATCAGGATTATTAATAATGGCGTTAGCAGTTCCTTGAATTGTCGTATTGTTTATCAGTCTTCCCTCTGCATTCAAACTGTTTCTAACCCATGAAGAGGTGACATTCCAGTTTTGTTTCTTCATGGATGCACTGAAAGATAAGCTGTCTGCACGATGAACCGAATCATACAGGGATGCATCAACGGTTACAACCTCCGGCAATTTGTCAAAACCACAACCATTGATTTTTACTTCTGCATCTCCGCTCTGCCATTGAATATACCGTTGAACAATATGAGGTAATTGTACCTTTTGAATATTGAGTCCCTTGACAATACCTTTCGCCCGATAATTCGAAAAGACTGGATTAACAAACAATTTTTCAGTCTGTACCATCGTCGAACATGTTACGTTACCTAAATCCGTTACAGCCGCAAACCCCATGTATAAGACAGAATCTCCATCATATCCACCTGACAGATACAATGACGGAATGTCAAAAAGAGAAGTTCCCCACTGGTTACCTGTGACTTGCGCATGCAAAACAGGACGTTGCAGAGTTCCATCCCATGATGCAGTTGCATGAAAACGTCCGCGCTCAGTAGCAAATGTTGGCACATAGCCATAAATTGCTGTAACAGGCTTTACATCACTGTTGATATCAGCATCAAAATGCCAGTATCCCGTATCGGTAAATGGAATGCATCCATTACCAGTCACCCTGGTTGAAGATCCATCGACTATTATATCGTGCAGTGTCATTCCTTTGAAAGTAAGAATTCCCATCGCTCCGATTGTATCGATGTTCCCATTCCACCATGGACTGTTGTACGATCCATCCGGAACAGTAAGATGAAGATTCATTGAATCAAATCGGTAAATCTCAGCAGATGCCTGTGCATTTTTTATCACTCCGGTAAATGCAAGTAAACTGTCACAATATGTAGCATTAACGCTATTTACTCGCGCAGAACCGATGTACAGTGACCACTCTTCAATAAAGGTGCTTTTTTTCCTGTTCTTCATGGATTCAATAAACAGTGAGTCCGGAATCGCAGGTATCATCATTTTACCTGATGGAGCGACGGTTAAAAAAGCATCAATTCGGTCTATCGAAACCTTATCAACATGAATCATTTTCTGAAATAATGACCATAATGAAAAATGAGCATTCAGCGATTTGATCGCAATTGAATCACCATGACCGTTACGGTCTCGTAAAACAATTTTATCGATTCTGATTCGGGAGATTAAATTTGTTGAAAAAGAGTGGATTGAACACTTCCCCTGCAACACCACTCCAAGCTGCTTTTCGGTAAAATCAAGAATGTGCTGCTGGGTCACAGGAATTGAGAGTATCAACCATAGAATTCCAGAAACAGCAAACGGTAACATCAACAGTACTGCGACGATTCTTATTATTACTCTGGAAATTTTGCCCTGAAATATATCGATCATTTCCTGAAAATACCATTTTTATCAATAAAAAAGCCTGATTGTTTTTTAAGTCGTTCAGGGTTCAAAGTTCACCGTTCAAAGTTTAAGAGAATTTGATCCCTTGAACCTCTGAACCTTTGAAGTATATTAATTCCATGCATAATCTCGAATATTTGCCATTAATTGCACTCTACGCTGAGATCCATTTCAGGTTCTTTCCCCTTTTTCCAAGTTTTTTATTCAAACGGGAACCTGAAGTACTGTTTGACTGTCCACGTCGTCTCGATCCCGGCCAAGATCTACCGATTTCGTTTATCCTGCACGATTATGTACGTTTTCCGATGGACCTTGTTGAAGTCTCTATCGCAATCAATGGAACATCATTTCCAATAACCATGTTTTCATTCAATGATTGTACTAAATACGAGATCTCACACCCTCTTCAACGTAATCTTCGCTCCTTTATCTTTTCAATTCCCCGCGAAAAACTGCCTTCAGGAGAGGTTTTCATCAATGCAAAGGCAATTCTTAAAGACCGTAAAAACAGACTTCATGTCATATTAAATGATAATATTCCAACAAGTTCCCGACTTGCATTTACCTGCCGGATAAGTGCAGAACCGTTACCAGCAACAACAATTTGCAGCTATGGTGATATGCATGTTCATTCATCTTACTCAGAGAGCCATGTTGAATTTGGACATCCCATTGAAGTCATCAGTAGAACAGCCGCTGCCAGTGGACTGAATTTTATAAATATCTCCGATCACTCCTACGATCTCTCCTGTTCCCTTGAAAATTATTTAACGGTTGATTCATCACTTGCCCGATGGAAAAGTTTCATTAATGAATCAGAGAATACGTTCCCTGCTGTAGTTCTTCAGGGTGAAGAGGTTTCATGCCTGAATGGTGATAAGCAAGTTGTTCACCTTTGCGCTGCGCAAATCAAAAAGTTCATACCCGGCTCGCTTGATGGTGCCCGGGGAAAAAATGACAAATCCCGGCAATTAACAATTACACAAACAGTTGATGAAATTCATCGCCAGCAGGGTATCGCATTTGCAGCACATCCGGGATCAAAAAAAACACTGATGCAATCCATTTTTCTTAAACGAGGGCGCTGGAGTGAAATGGATTGTAATAACAACAGCCTTGATGGATTTCAGGCGTATAATGGTTCATTCAGTCTTGCATGGAGACGAGCCCTTTCACTATGGTTGACATTATTAAAAAATGGTCATCGTATTCCTCTACTTGCAGGAAATGATGCACATGGGGATTTTAATCGATACCGTTCAATAAAAACACCATTTTTCAGTATTTTCGAATCTAATGAGCGATATTTCGGAAACGGCAGAACCGGGCTGTATTTGAAATGCAACAGCAGGGATGATGTTGTGCGCGCGATAAAGGACGGAAAAACATTTGTCACCAATGGTCCTTTCGTGTCAATTAACAGTGACGCGAATGAAAGCAGCTCTGTTGTTAATAGTACAGGAATAGACTTCGCATCAACAGCGTTTTTTATTCATTGTGTATCGAGTGTCGAGTATGGAAGGCTTCAGAAAGTCGTTGTTTATGGTTTGAAAGCATCTGCAACCGAAGAGTGTGTACTTTTAACGGAAAACTATCAGGAACTTTGCTACTCCCGATTTCAATCCCTAAAACATGAGGAATTGCAGAATTTCAGGTATTTACGAGCAGAACTGCATACTGTGCGGGAAAATGGGATTGTTCATAAGGCATTTACCAGTGGCTGTTTCAACAGTTCTGCTACATTAAAATCAGATTCGCATGAAGTGCACCAGCTTCTTTAATCGCCTGAAGGATTGCGATTACGTCCCTTGGAGTAACACCAAGAGAGTTGAGCGCTTGAGCAAGATCTGATACTGTCGTCGTCCCATCAAGAACCACCATCTCAGCGTTCTTTTCTTCCACAACAACTTCAGGATTAGGAATCGTTTCAGTTCGTCCCAGGCTGAACGGTTGTGGCTGAACCACTTCTGGCATATTTACGACTTCAACCTTTACTCCTCCATGAGAAACTGCTACCTGTGAAATACGTACTTCACCACCTGCGACTATTGTTCCGGTTCGTTCATTGACAACAACTCTCGCCTGACTCGAAACCGCAAAAGCACAATTTTCGACTCTTGAAATAAAATGAGCCAGATCGATGTAGTTCTTGATAGAATCACGTGCGATCAGCCGGTAATCAAGCGATACTGTTGCAGCATCAATTGCTTTTGCCAGAATCTGCGGAGGTGCTTTACCAAATTCTGAATTTATTGCCTCAGCCATTGAAATTGCAGAAGTAAAATCCGGATTATTCAGTGATAGCGAAATATCACGTCCATCCAGAACATTAAACAGAAACTCTTTCTGAACTATCGCCCCTCCTGGTATACGACCTACAAGTACGTGATTCTTTTTGATGTGAGTCATTCCGCGATCACGAATGTCATATCCACCGGTTGCAAGTGGTCCCTGTGCAGATGCGTACACAACGCCTTCAGGCCCTTGCAGCGGCGTGAGAATCAAAGTCCCACCTTCGAGACTTGTGGCATCACCCATTGAAGAAACGGTTACATCAAACTTTGTTCCTTTTCTCTTAAAAGGTGCAAGTGTGCCCGTCACCATAACTGCTGCTACATTTCGAATCCTGATATGCCCGTCGGGTAATTCAATCCCCATGTTTTTGAGCATATTGGAGATTGTCTGTTCTGTAAACACCGTCTGAGTGCGATCACCAGTTCCCCCTAAACCAACAACAAGTCCATAACCATAGAGCTGAATATCTTCCAATCCTGTCAAGGATGCAACATCTTTGATTCTGACACCCATTTGTGAATAAACGGAAACCGCAACACTCAGGATAATTAGACTTATGCATTGTATTATGTGAAGTTTTTTCATATTCCATCCATGAAAAAGGTTATGTTATTTACATTAGTTCTAACACGTCCATAGTATGAGAAGAGCTGTTATAATTAGTATCGTTTTAAAATAACAACCAAAAAACCGCTTCATACTTCGATTATACTCAGCATGAGCGGTTTTTTACACGAATTTCGCGAAATACGCTCACCTTGAACTTGTCGAAGGGTTGTGTACAAAGACTTTTTGAACAGATTATCTAAAAAATCCAGTTCAGAAACCGGGCAAGAAGCCCCGGTCTTCTTCCGTTATTTGCCACACCTTTACCAGTATATGTAATCTGTGCATCTGCGAGGCTTGACGAATAAACAATGTTATCCTGTTGAATATCCTGCGGTCGTACAACACCACTCACTTTAATAATCTCTTTTTCTTCGTTTATTTCAACCAGCTTACTTCCTTCAATTACAAGATTACCATTATCAAGCACTTTAACAACGCGGGCAGATATCGTTGCAACCAGACTCCCTGTACGTGAAGTTCCGCCTTTGCCATCGTACCCGACAGTGTTACTTCCGGAAACACCAAAAGATGGTATAAAACCCAGCGCGCCCGCTCCCCCTCCCCCTTTGAGTCCCATGCTGTTTTCCTTACTTGTATTTGTCTTACTTTCACTGCCTGCCTTTGCCTGCTCAACAATCATCACAGTGAGAATGTCATCAATCCGCATCGCCCGATGGTCTGAATACAAATTGTTAATTGATGAACCGGGCGAACCGCATATTGATTGGCCTATTATTGTACTTATTACCATTATGATACATATCTTATTCATACATCCTCCAGTGCTATACTATTTCAACAATACCTTTACCGACTATTTTTACCCTAAGTAACTGTTTTGTCTGGTTGTTCTGAACCCAGATCTTTTCTCCTGTATTCCCGGACTCCCGCGCAGTTCCAGTCACCGAGCAACGAATTCTTCCTTTGTTTAATATTATTTGAATATTATCACCATTTGTAATATCAGGAACTCTACAAATCATTCGTTTCTGAATTACTGTTCCGGCATTAAGGGTTACCACTGTTTTTGAACCGATGAGATCCTCTATTTTTGTAAAAACCCCAGGTGCCAGTGATGTAATATTTTTTTTCACGATTTCAAGATCATCAGCAGTAAGTACAGTTCCCCGCTGCAGATCACCTTTTGCAACACAAATGCCGGTTGTAACCTTCAGATGACAGATAACCCTGATGACCGTATTCTTTGTACCCTGCCGGAGGTTACAACTAAGAACTGTTGTTCCTTTCATATACCCTGAATTTAATCCGTCAACAGAAATTGAGTATGGTTTATCGTATCCTCGCCATAAAAGATTTCTGTTCTCAATATCAAACGACCACTCACTCGCTTTCCAGGACAGTGACGAATCAAGGTATTTCTCAATTTCGGGTTGTATCTCTTTTATCGTAACTGTTTTGCAACTGGTTCGAATACTTGCACGTTTTGCACCCGTTACAGAAATGATAATTCCAGGAAATTGAGGTCGTATTCTGTATGTTATCATATCATCAATATTAATTAACCTGGAAAATCCTGGTGGAGCCGCTGTTCCTGCTATTGAAGAGGCTATTTTTTTTGCTAAATCAGGATTATCAGTTCGCACCTGTGCAATATCAGAAATGAAGATGAGTGAATCATTTACAGTTGATGAATCAGGGACATTAAAAATGACGGTACCTGCTGCATGTAGAGAATGAGCTGATATTGTGAGAAGAAATACTATCCATAGTAATTTCATAACGAACCTGTTACTTATCGTTTGAGGTTATTTGCCACCTGCATCATCTCTTCAGAAACCTGTATTGACTTTGATATTATTTCAAATGCACGTTGTGCACTGATCATATTGACCATCTCTTCGACTATCTGTACATTAGATGATTCTGTGTACTTCTGGAGGATCGTCCCTGCCCCCTCTTCAGATGGCATAGAAATGACCGGATCACCACTTGCATCACTTTGAACAAAAAGATTTCCTCCCAGCGACTTAAGTCCCGACTGATTTACAAAGCGTGCAAGTTCAACCTGACCGATATCAGTAGATGTCGCTTCACCGGGTAGCTTTACACTTATATGACCATCAGATGAAACAGTAAGCTCTGACGCCTGTTCCGGAACGGTTATCTGCGGGTATAGCATGAACCCCGATGATGTCACAATGGTTCCATCATTAGATTTTTTAAAAGCACCATCACGGGTATACGCAATTGTTCCATCCGGAAGCATGATCTGATATAACCCTTCCCCCTGAATAGCCCAGTCAAGATCATTACTTGTGGAATTCAGTTGTCCCTGTTCAAAAATCTTCTGAGTTGCAGCCGGCCTGACACCTAAGCCGGTTTCGATTCCTGCTGGTGCCATAGCACCCTCAAAGTTCCTGATTCCCGGTTCACGTAAGGTTTGATACATGAGATCCTGAAATTCAACTTTTGAGCGCTTGAATGCGGTTGTATTCACATTAGACAAATTGTTGGAGATTGTGTCCATATACAACTGCTGTGCTTCCATTCCAGTCGCAGCTGTCATCATGCAGCGTATCATCTTATGCCACCTTTCCAACCTGATTTACAGCCTGATCCAGAGTCTCATCCTGTGCATGAAGAGCTTTCTGTTCGGCTTCGAAATTTCTCGATGCAGCTATCATCTGAACCATATTTTTTATCATATCAACATTTGAGGACTCGAGATACCCCTGACGAACGACAAACCCTTTTGACTGACGTTCCGGATTTTCGGGAAGCAGTGGCCTGAATCGTCCCTCACCGCATCGCTGCATCTTGTAAGGTTTGTCAAAATCAACCACTTTCAGAAAACCAATACTCATATTGTCCTGAAGCACCTCTCCGCGATCACTGATTGTTATTGGAAGATTTTTCTCGACACGAATGTAACCTTCAGTTCCGAGCACTTTTGAGCCATCAGAAGTCACCAGAAACCCTTCGGAGTTTAACGAAAAATTTCCATTGCGTGTATACTGAACGCCATCATCTCCGGTCATTACAGTAAAAAAGCCAGTCCCTTTGATACATAAATCAAGAGGGTTTTTAGTCTGCTTCATTGCGCCTTCGGAATAATCGATGTACACCTCATCGGCTTTAATTTCGCGATTAACAAATGGCTGAAGCTGATCGTCTGCAAGGTATTTCTGGTAACTTTTAATAAAAAGACCGCTCTGCTTGAAACCGGTAGTATTTATATTCGACAGATTGTTTGCAATCTGATCCTGTTTCTGAAGAAGAGGTGTCATACCCATCGAAGCTGTGTAAATTCCCTGTATCATATATATGACCTCGAAATGATAAAGAATGTCCAACTCATTTCAGCATAAAGTATGCCAGATCATAATGGGATATCAATCAATTTAAAATCAATGTGTTAAAGATTAAAATCGGAAGTAATGTCAGCTGAGAGTATAAATTTGCCGGTGATATGCGGCAGGATTTTCCTAATTAATGCGCTCAGTTCGAGACCAGGCAGCACTTCTGATCCCTCGCAGATACCTGAAAAAGCCTGCGATCAAGGCCATATTCATAATAATAAAATAGAAGATGTGCCTGGTAAGACGTATCGGGATCACTTTGAAACCAAGGCCGGTTATTATAAAGATAGTTCCTGTAGCAAAAAACATTTTATAGACTGTAAGATCAGCAGTAAAGGCGAGCACACCACAGGAAAAATATCCCAATGTCAATGCGATAGGTGAAAACCATCGCGTAACTTTATGAGAGATGTAACAGAACCATGGCCACCCCTTAAACGGATTTAAAAATCGTAACAACCAGAAAAATGCTTGAAAATTCCCAGCGCCGATTCTGATTCTTCGCGAATACTCCTGTGAAGCATCCCCTGTAGTATCCTCTTCTGAAATAGCTCGCGGTTCATAAATGATTCGGTATCCCTGACCGATAACATTCATCGGAATAATAACGTCGTCGTTCGAATATGCATTGGGTGGAATAGGCTTAAAAAGAGACTTTCTGATTGAATAAAAACCGCCAAAAGCTGAAATCGTGCTGTGAAGCGATCCCTCAAGGAATTTCTGCTGTGATTCAAACTTCCGATAAATATTTTCTCCGTACTCTTCTTCACCCGCAATTGCATGATTGATATGTCCTGCAACACCCCCTACTCTTGGATCTGCGTAATTTGCAGTCAGAAATTTCAGACACTCCTTATGGTGGACAGTATTAGCATCCGTAAAAAGTATGATATCCGCATCAATAAGAGGTGCCAGACCATTAAGTATCCCAGTCTTTCCACCTCTTTTTTCTGCAACCCACAAATGGACACGCGGATCGTTGAATTCACGTACGATCTTTTCTGAATTGTCAGTTGAGCAATCCGATCCAACCCAGACCGAGATCTTATCTGCCGGGTAATCGAGTGAAAGAATATTCTCAATTTTTTTCCTGATCACTTTTTCTTCATTGTGGACAGGAACAAGTACTCCCACAGATGGGAAATGGCGCTCCACAGGTTTTACCGGATTGGCAAAAAGTTTTGAGAAAATCGCTAGTAATACAGGATAGATGGTGTATGAATAAATGACAAACAATACCGAAAACCAGAACAGAATAATGAAAACAGTTGTCATTTACAGGAGCACTCGTCTTTTTTGGCTGTTACGAAAAGGTATTTGAAAATACTCTTTCCGCCCATGATAATCCGCTTGGATTCAGAAGGGTTAGTCAGCATCTGTAACCCCTTCGAAAACATGTATGATGGTCGAAGATAGAATTCGCGACGTGCACGGTTACAGAAATCAACCAGATATTCGTATGTTAATTCAGGGTTGGATACCACTGAAGAGTGCAGTCCATCATCGGTCAGCCATTTCCGGAAGTCCCGTGTGACAATCCACCCCTTCTGTTCAAACCAGGTGTAATCGCTCGTGCCGGGATACACCATTATGGGATAAAACTGGGCTGTATCAGGACTGAGTTTTTTTGCAAGCTCAAGCGTTTTTTCGAGCGTTTCTTTTGTCTCACCTCTGTTACCAACCATGAAACAGCCATGTACCATAACTTTTGCTTTTTTTGCATCTTTTACAAAACGGTGTACCTTATCGAGTGTCAGTGATTTCTGAATATTATCAAGTATCTGCTGTTCACCACTCTCAAAACCAACACAGAACAGACGACACCCAGCTTTTTTCATCAGATGCATCGTCTCATAATCGACCTCAGCTCTCGAGTTCGCAGACCAGGGAATGCTGGTGAGTTTTGCATCGATCAGCGCCTGTGAGAACTCCCGACATCGATTCTTATCTGCTGTCAAAGTGTCATCCTCAATCATAATCTCTTTGACATCAGGAAAATTATCTTTTATATATCTGAACTCTTCAACAATCGACTGGATAGAACGCTTGCGATACCGATGCCCCTGAAGAGTCTGCGGAACAACACAATACGTACATTTAAACGGACAACCGCGCCCGGTAACAATTACTACTATCGGATGTCTGCTGTGGCCGTAAAAATAGGGTGATATGTCAAGAAACTTCTTATACACCGATGAAACAAACGGGATATCATCAAGATTTTCGATATATGCCCGATGCTCATTGCGAACGATTGCGCCTGTACCATTGCGAAATGCGATTCCTTTTACAGACAAAAGTGCTGTGTCATTCTTCCCACTATTCTTCAATACATCAGCAAGCTCCACCAGTGTTGCATCATATTCACCAAATGCCACTGCATCGATTGCAGCATTCAAACTAAGTGTTTCTTCCGGCAACGCTGATACATGAACTCCAACCAGAACGACATACAGGTTTTTAAGAGCCGATTTCAGCTGCACCCCAACATCAATATCACTATAAATGCTTGGTGTTGAAGTATCAAGAATAGCTATATCGGGATTGAAAACTGCTACTTTTTCAGAAACCTCTTTGAAATCGAGACCTGCCGCTGGTGCATCAATCAATAACACTTCATGCCCATTTTTTTCCAGGTACCCTGCTGCGTAAGCAAGCCACATCGGATAGTACAATGTGCCACTCTTGGCAACCGCAGGTGAACGGGATTCACGGGAATACTTTGGAAGAAATGGTGGATTCAGAGCAACTATGCGCATTACCTGATCTAACTCCGATATTAAATTTGAAATACTTTGGAAATTTTACTTTTCAGCGGTGCTTTCGCAAGCAGCCCGGTGTGCTGATCCACAACAGTACCGTTTTTGAAAAACAGGAGTGATGGAATGCTGTTGATCGCATACCGTGCTGCGGTCTGTGGATTTGAATCGATATCAAGCTTATACACTGCAACTTTACCTTTCAGTTCTGTTGCAAGCTCAGTTATAATTGGCGTCAGCATTTTGCAGGGGCCACACCATTCAGCCCAGAAATCGACTATGACCGGCAATGTATTGTTTAAAACCTCAGATGAAAATGTCTGATCGGTTACATCTTTGATATCAGCTCCAGCCATTATTTGCTCCTTTCAGAACTCTTAGTTGTATTGATTGTATCATTTTTCACTTTATTTTCATATTCCACATATACATTTTGGATTCGTGCCTGAATTTTTTTCCAGGATTCCGGTTTATTGTAATATTTCGCTATGATGTTCTTAGCAGAATCCGCCGAGAATCCGGTGATATGAACTAATTCTTCGTACCGCTGAGCCTTCTGTTTTTCAGTAATCCATGTTGTGTTTTTTAAAAGATAGACGCCGGCCATATACTGCACGAACAGTGAATCCTGAAATTTGTCATTTCCGGCATAAACAGGTCGAGCACCAGCAATTAAAATAAGTGGAAGTAAAATACTTAAAAATTTCATCTGTGCCATTGCAATGTATAAATATCAAATTTTCTATAAAATAGTTGATGAATCGTCGCTCTGCCGAATTATTCTTGGTTTTATATTCTGATTGTAGATTTTTATATTTTCTTGCATATCAGCAAATAATTAAATTTAAGTATAGCCTGAATGTGTAATGGAACCATTTTTAATTCCTTCATTTTCTGACTGGTATCTGTCTGGCTTTCTAAATTGTTATAAGAGACAAAATGTTTTGCCGGATAGCAGAATTCACCTTATACTATAATAAATCAGGTGGGATCGTCTGACGTACTTTTTGCTTGATCGTTAGAAGAAACTACTTTAAATTCACTTCCGGAAGGTTTTGCTTGTATGTCTGAAAACACTCCTGAAAAAACTGAACCACAATCGTTGAAAATAAGTGGTGTTATCGAAAATCCCTATGAAGTCAAAGAGGCGCCAATGCCGGTTGTTGGGGATAAAATTGGCCCCAATCGTGTTCAGGTACTTATTGGTGAGGGTGGCAGTGCCAATGTGTACAAGGTCTGGCATGAAGGGCTGGAAGTTATTCGTGCGGTAAAAGTACTCAAAAAAGCATCTGATAAAGAAACCCGTGAACGTTTTCTGACAGAAGCAAAGATACTGGCCGATATTCATCATCCCAATATTGTCGAGATTCACAACATAGGTTATTATAATCAGAACATTCCTTTTCTCGAAATGGAATTTGTTGATGGAACCCCGGTTAAAAGTCTAGTCTCACAACAAACCACACTGCCAGTAACGGTTGCGATCAGCATTGCCTACTTCATTTGTCAGGCATTACAATATGCACATGTAAAAGATTACACGTTATATGGAAAAGTATACAAAGGATTAATCCATCGCGATATCAAACCCGACAATATCATTCTTTCAAAAGATGGTATTGTTAAGCTGATGGATTTCGGAATTGCCCGGCCAAGTGAAGTCAGTCTGCATACAATTGGACAGAAGATTATGGGAACTCTTGTATACCTGAGTCCCGAGCAACTCAATGGAAAACAGCTGGATCACCGGACCGACATATTTTCTCTCGGTACAGTTCTTTACGAAATGATCACAGGTCAACGGGCATTTCCTCAGAAAACATTGAGTGAACTTGTTCAGAAAAAGACTAAAGGAATTTATCGCAGTCTCGATAGTTACCCTATCGATCTACCATCAAAGCTTGTTGAAATCGTTGAAAAAAGTATGGCTCTGGAACCTGCTGACCGGTATGCACATATCTCCGAATTCGGGCATGACCTCTTTGCTATATTGACAAAAATTACTGATCGTGCTCCACAGGATATTCTTTCCCGATTTGCTGCGGATCCATCGAGTATTCCACGATGGAAACCGTCGGTTAAATCGAACAAAAATCTGTTTATCATTTCAGGTGTTGCAGGCGGGATTCTTCTAATCGGGCTTATTGCTCTGAAATTCCTATTGTAGGCGAAGTGCAATTTTATTGGTGATCGTTGGAAACAAGTAGTTATACGGGTTTACGGGTGCCCCATCAATTCGTATCTCATAATGAAGGTGGGGGCCGGAACTTAATCCCGAAATACCCATCGTACCGATAATATCCCCGCGTGAAACTTTCTTTCCCTGACTAATCTTCACGGAACCCAAATGAGCGAAAATTGTCTTGATCCCCTCCCCATGGTCAACAATCAATCTTTTGCCCCACAGAGGATGATCTTCAGCTTTTTCGACGGTACCATCTGCTGTTGCAAAGACATAGTTTCCCTTCTCCGCAACAAAATCAATTCCATAATGCGCCTTTTCAATGCCGGTAAAAGGATCTACTGATGCACCAAAGGCTCTTGAAATAACATATGGCTCAGCAACCGGGGCAATTACCGGAAGCTCATCAAATATATTTAACTCATCAGAAGATTGAGATAAAAAGCTGCGCAGCCGTTTTTCTCTGCCGTTTACATACTTTATAAGATCTTCAGTTTCCATCCTGGACATATCGAGGTGCATACTATTTTTACTATTTCTCGTTGTATCAGAAGCATTTCGTTTTATAATGTCCCCTTTTTTTGTCTCCAGTCGATTAACCTGCTCTTTAAGATTATTCAACAAGCGTAGTGATGCGAGAATTTTCTGGAGAAGAGCGCTATTCTGTTCTTTAAGGTTTTTTTTCTGATTTTTTTCGAGTTCACTAAGGGTGATTTTATCAAAGGGTATGAAATAACCAATAAAACCGCTGCAGATAACTGTCATGAAAATCAGTGCCACAGAGAGTCTGATTCTGATTGCCCTTATCGGAACTCCCCGTGGCGGTACTATGAGAATTGTCTTTTTCTTCATCGGGCCTTAAATACTGTTAATCTCATCATCATCAGCTGCAGATGTCTCTTTTTTCTTCGCAGCTTCCTGAACTTCTTTAATTTTAGCATCTATCTCAGAGAGCTCCTCACGTAATGCGATTACATTCTCAACCGACTTTTTCACAGAGAGGTCACCGGCAACATCACTTCCCTTGCCTTCTTCAATGAGATCAAAAACACGTTCACCAATATCGGCATAATTCCGTTCAATTTTACGTTTCGCCGCTATTTCCTCAATTTTCAGCTTCCCTATTTTGCTGAACTCCTCAATTTTTTCCATTGAAACTGAAGCACCATCACGTAGCCCTTTTTTGATTTTTTCCCACATTGTGTCCATTTTGAGACTCCTTCAGTAGTTAAAATGTATGAATGTTTCTGAGATTTAATATCTATCACTTATATAATATGATTTCGGTACAAGAAATGAACCATAAAATATTCTCAAAACAGTAAAAATAAATGATTTGTGGGCAGAGTTGGGATATTATATACCGTACACATAAAGGATTACAGTTATAGATGAAAAAGCTAGCTTACTCCAGTTACAAAGTGTATTTTATTTATATAATAATGTAATTAAAGGGTTCTTATACTACAAATTAAGTGAGAAGATTTATGAAAACAATTACAAAATCGGTTGCATGTAAAAATTTTCTTTTACATAAAAGGTCAGATGATCATCGAAATATTCATATAGTGTCTTCACTTTATTCCTGGTACATTAAAACTGTAGTACTCACACTGATTTTACCTGCACTTATTTTATTGTGTTTAAATAATCCGATTCTTGCAAATTCAGATTCTACAAAGCACTGGGTTGGCACCTGGGCTGCTGCTCCATATGAAGCCGGATCCAACACTCCACCTGTTACACTTACCAATAATACACTACGCCAGATTGTCCGGGTATCGATTGGTGGCGATACATTGCGATTAAAGTTCTCAAACATTACTTTTTCGAAATCAATCACATTAAACTCCGTAAACATCGCTGTATCTCCGGATGGCACCAAAAGTCCAGTAACCGCTTCTACTATCAAAGAACTTAAATTTAAAGGAAATTCATCGGTTACGATAAATGCCAAATCAGAAGTCTACTCTGATCCAGTTGCGTTTGATTTAAAACCAAACATTAGACTTGCAATCACAACATACTATGGTCAGTGTGAAACATCATCAACCATGACACACCACTATGGTTCACGTACCGATTCGTATATTCTTACCGGTAATAAAGCCACAGATGCGACTTTCAGTGGCGCTACTGTGGTTGAGCGCTGGTATACAATTGCAGGAATCGACGTTCTCGCTCCAAAAAATACTGCATCAGTTGCAATTATTGGAAACTCCATTACCGATGGGTATGGTTTACATGGTGGACTACAGAACCGCTGGACGGATGCATTTTCTGAAAAACTGTTAAAAAATCCTGGTACTTCTCAAATTGGCGTACTTAACTTAGGAATCGGAGCAACGTTGATAACCGGAGCATCCAATGGTGCAAAATCAGGAGTTGACAGGTTTGATCATGATGTTTTACAGCAATCAGGAATCAAGGATGTCATTATTTTTTATGGCATCAACGACATTGGTGCAAATGTATCTGCAACCACAATCATAAACGGACTTAAATCAATGGCAACAGCTACTCATACCAAAGGACTTAAAGTATACGGAGCTACGATAACTCCGGTTAATGGAAACAGCTACTACTCTTCTGCTCACGAAAAAACCCGTAGCGATGTTAACAAATGGATACGTACAGACCCGTCTCTTGATGGATTTTTTGATTTTGATAAAGTCATTCGAAACCCCAGTGATACAACAAAACTTCTGCAGCAATACAGTAACGACTGGCTCCATCCAAATGCAGCAGGTCTAAAAGCACTTGGAGAATCTATCGATACGAAGTATTTCGAAATTCCGGTTACAACTATTGACAATAAAAAAGCAGTTAATTTAACGCAAATACCTTTGGACGCAAGCCAGTCAAACGGTACAGCAATAATCAATTTCAATCTTCCACAACAATCCTTTGTTTCATTAAAAGCGTTCTCGGTTGCAGGTAGAGAAATTGCTGAGATTGCAGGTGATAATTTTACCAAAGGAGCTCACTCAGTTAAGTATAAGCTTACCTATGGAGCAATTGGTATGTATGTAATTTCTCTGAAATGTAAAAACTACACAGAGAGTCGAACAATTGTCTTTCAAGAGCGTTAGTTCATCAGGAATAAAGAAATGCCTGTTCAGGGTTCAATTTTTAAGTTTATTGCTGAAATTTTCAAGCGGAATAACATTCAAGTTCTTCTCGTTGGAGGTTATGCTCTAAATGCTTACAAAGTGCAGCGAATGACTTTTGATATTGATTTTATTACTACAGCTGAAGGGTACGCTCGTATTCAAAAGGATCTCGCATTTGCAGGATATGAAGTGTTTCACCAGAGTGATGCATTTGTTCAGCTTCGCGGAAATCAGCCAGGGTTGCGAGATCTTGACTTTTTATTAACTGACGAACAAACAATCTCGCGGTTGATTACAGATGGAACATCAACACAAATCGCAGGAGAAATATTCAAAGTTCCTTCTCCAATCCATCTCATTGCAATGAAATTACATTCGATTTCAAGTAATAGCCAAAGAGAAATAAAAGATTCTCAAGACATTATTCAACTGATCAAAGCTTGCAATCTTGATCATGAAAGTAGTATAATTACAGAGCTGTTTAAAAAATACAACTTAATGAGTCTGTATGAAAAAAGTATCAAAAACTCCAAATAGAACTCCTGACGTTAATTTCCCGGTTATCAAAAGCCCTATGCAGCCGCCATCAGTTCGCTCGATGGATGAAATCAATACGTGGATAGAACAGGATTATGAACTTTTTTTCGACCGTGCCGAGTATGAAAAAAGGAAAGTACTACTGTCTGTTTACAAACGTTTTGAATATTGACACTGGTTTTTGATTATTTTCTGATACACGCAGCAGATAGGTTCCTTTTGACAAAAAACCTAAAGGTATTCGAATAGAACAATTTCTCAGTTCCGCATCAATAACTTTTGTCAAAAGCTTTTTTCCGGCCAGAGAATAGATATCAATCGACACCTTTGAAGAAACCTGGTTTATTATCAAGGTATTACCAGTATAATCGACTTCAAAATTCCGCGTTACCGGTATTTTTTCCACAGTTTCAGTTATTGGCTGATCAGTTGTTAATGTAATATCGGCTGCTTTCATATTAAACGTGTACAACGGGACTGTTGAAACTTTTTTTCCTGTTGACTCATACCAAGCGGTAAATTTATCAGATGATGCAAGCCTGATTTTTATAGTGATAGATGTACTCTCCGGAAAAGTGTTTCCGCTCTCCGTAGCAGTACCAGTGACTGATTTACCTTTTATAACATTAACCTTGAATTGTGGTTTGAGTAATGCCGCAAGTTTAGCCATATCAGCATTTGATTTCAACTCATTTATTCCCTCACAGACAAATTTTGCCATAAAATTTGCCCCCATCTCCTGAAAATGGGTACCATCAGAAACACCATTTGGAAAATTCGGATACTCTTTAGCTTCCAATCCAAGGTAAATGAATTTTGCACAATAATCAGCACCCATCCTTTTTTGCAGGGCAACCGATTTTTTCTCAAGATCAATAAATGGCACTTTAAGTTCATTGGCAACATTTAACATTGCACCACGATAATTATTAGCTCCTTCACAGAACACTTCACGTACAGCACTCCCGTTCCATGCATTCATGTTCATAGGACTGACCAGCACAGGAATGGCACCTTTCGCACGGGATTCATTTACATACTTTCTCAAGTACTCTTTATAGGCAGTGGTATCTGTGTAACGCTCAGCTTTATTGTAATCCCTGTCGTTGTGACCGAATTGAATAAATACATACTCCCCTTTTTGCAGTGTGGGAACGATTTGAGCCCATCGCCCTTCCTGATAAAAACTCCGCGTGCTTCTCCCACCAATGGCTTTGTTATTAATAACCACAGAACCAGAATTGAAAAACAGACCAATCACCTGCCCCCACCCGGTTTGTGGATAACTTGATGCAGCATAGTTACAGACTGTTGAGTCACCTATGATAGTAATCCTCAAAGCAGTTTGTGCGTAAACAAGCGTTGAGACAACGGCAACAACAACCACTAGTACGAACCAGCGGTTTGGTCTGTATTTATTATTTTTCATATTACTATGCATAAATCTCCTGATTTCTTATCTGCAAGCCACCGATATTTTCTGTGAAAAGGTACTTTTTTCTCCAATAAAAGTCATCAGGTAACACCCGGCTGGCATTCTATCCAGTGAAATATTTAAAGTGCTACTGCTTCGATCACGATCAAATGATTTTTCTAGTACAATCACACCATCAAGAGAAAAAAAACATACCCGACATTGACGTTCCTCCTGAGGAACAGAAATTGATATTGTATTTTTAACAAACCTGATGTTATTGATATTACCACAACGCGAACCTATGTAAGTTGCAGTTTTGAATGTGTCTATTGGCAGTTGAGGCCCATCTGTTGTAAATGGCGAAGCCGGTAACCCTTCACTGTTTATCAGATTGCCTATAGGGTTCCCTCCATAAGAATAACGAACATTTGCAGGTTTTATAACAGATGAACTCGACACGGTAACTGTATCACCATGAATAACTGCATCAGCCCAGACATATTTGTTGTCAGTCCCGGCTATCGTAAAACCATTCAGTTTACTCCCGGATTTAGGTTTCATTGTACTGTTAAAGCATTTAAACCTGCAGTGAATCTTCGATCCATCTATAATTTTTTCAACAAACAGTGGCCCTGAATACACCAGTGTTGATTCACCATACTCAAGCGCCCGTGCAGGAAGTGCAAGGCGTCTTCCCGCTTCCTGCTTATTACCGAAATGAAGGCTGTCTCCAAGATCAATAATTACAGTCAAAGCAGTGTTTTTCAATGCAAGTCCAAGTCGCTGTGCTTCCCGTATCACAGAAGATGTTGCATTTTCATTAGGGTCAGTCTGAACCGTTCCGTAATTTGCAAGTTGCACGATGTAAAATGGGAAATCACCCTGTCCCCAAATCTTTCTCCACCCATTGATGAGCTGCCCCAGACGTTCTCTATAATACACCTGCAAACCATTGCTGCGGTCCTGCTCCCCCTGCATCCACAATGTTCCTCGAATGGTGTACCCTTCGACTGGCTTTACCCATGATGAATACATCGTACCGGCAGAAGCATCAATTTTTGAAATTCCCGAATTCTGACTCAAAGTCTGTGGATCGAGCCAACTCGCAATTGTCGTTCCACCAACGGCTGTTACAACCAGACCTACAGCAATATTACTTTTGAGTGCGGTAAGAATCTCCTTACCAAAAAAGAATCCAAGACATGATAATTTGCCGATTTTATCTGCTGAAGTGCAGGTTTCCCAGGGACTATTGGTAACATTGCCCGGCTGCCGTGTTGTGAGAAAACGCAACAGCGGAAGTTTTGTACTGTTCATAATTGTGCTGTAATGCGGATAGTAGCTCACACGCGTATCCATGTTAGATTGACCGGCACACTGCCACACTTCACCAATATAAACATCAGAAATGGTAATGGTATTCTGCCCTTTGATTGTCATGGTGTACGGTCCACCGGCCTCCATCGGGTCAAGAACAACACTCCAGGCACCATTCTTTGTAACCGTAGTTTTCGATTGACCATTGCATTTCACAGTTACAGATTCATCATTGGCAGCACTTCCCCAGATCTTCACCTTGCTGTTCCTTTGCAGAACCATTGAAGTGGAGAAAACATTTGTAACTTTTACAGTGGCATGAGTCACACAAGTCATCAATGCGATTAAATATAACACGGCTAACTTCATAATAAAATTGAGTAATCCTGTTTCATGTTTTCTTAAATGTGTTACCGACCATTATACCGTAATAATATACAGCAAAGAACTGAGTTCTGTGCAAAAATGTTTCGAATCTCTGATTATTTAAAATATGCTGTAACATGTTGAATTATATCATATCAGAATTGAAGTTCAAATTCAAATATGATACTATTTAATCATGAAACCAAATGAGCACTTCAGCAAAGTAATTCCAAATAAAAGCTACAGAATATTTTTCCTGATCGGATCTATCCATCTGATTCTGGCATACTGCCTCTGGTTTATACTTTTTATAACCAAATGGTTTCCTTATGGTGTACTGGGAAGGATTAGAGATTGGCTTTACAGATTTTTTTAAGCCTCATAACAACTTTCTGGGTTACGCTGGTATTTTATTCAACAGGTGATCTTCTCAGAAGAGTAACAGGGTACACCTGTTCAACCCTGTTAGAAAAGGTTGTGATACACACTTCGCTTGGTTTTGGAATTTCAGGCATTCTAATCATGATCCTGAATTTCCTGAATATCGTTTCTCCGGCAAGCATCATACTACTACTGGCTATACCATCTCTTTTGTTTATAAAACGATGGACTAAATTGATCTTCACCCTGAAAAACAGTATATTTCAATTCAGATATTCACAGCTTAACCTTTTTCTTCTCGTTCCGCTAACACTTCTGTTTTTCTATTTTCTCCGGTCACTTCTTCCACCGTCAGGGTTCGATGCTCTCATGTATCATCTATCATGTGCACAACACTATCTTGACCATGGAGGATTTTACAATATCTTTTTCAATCCGCAGTCAGATTTTCCAATGTTAACAGAGATGAACTTTCAGATTGGCCTGGCAGTCCATAACGATCTTATCTGTCGTCAGATCAGCCTTCTTGGGGATTGTCTTGCTTGTGGTTCATTGCTTCTATTCTGCAGATACATACAACTCAGCCAGAAAGCATCAATTGTCGCAATCAGTCTCCTTCTCTCCATGCCTGTAATGATTGCATCAGTCAGCAGTTGCGATGTTGATCTTCCCCTTGCAGCGTGGATAGTACTTTCGGTGTATACACTGCTGCACATTGAAACGACATCACCTGCAAAGAAGTTTTTAATCCCTGCTTTTTTTGCAGGCATGGCAGTCAGTACGAAAATATTCGGTATTTTCGTTTTTCCGTTACTGCTGTTTATGATATTTTACAAAAAGAACTTTTTCATTAAAAATGTTCTGACTCTCTTACTAATTCCCAGTATCATTGGACTTCCCTGGTTTCTGAAAAGTTTTATTCACAAAGGAACTATTTTATCAGTCAACAATTCACTTATTACCTCGCAGGGGCTGGGATTACCTATGGGTGTTGACACACGAAATTCAATTGTGGCTTTTGTGGTTAATATTTTTTTACGGATTGCAGCTGCTCCCTGGACATTTTCTCTGATCCCTTCTCAACATCAGCAGGAAATGCTGGGACCGCTGTTTATAGCCCTTCTTCCATTTGCATTTTTGATAAAGTTACCGCTACGACTTAAAACCCTGCTTCAGTGCAGCGGTGTTTATCTCGCCTGTGTACTCCTTTTGGAGATATTCTATATCCCTGCGGGGGCGAGCATCCGCTATGTACTTGTAATTGCACTTTTCTGCATTCCTGTCTGTGTATTCATTGCAAAGGAGCTCAGTGAACACAACCGCACCTTACATTTAATGATCATGTTAATAACTGCAGTACAGATATCACTTGGCTCGTTGCTTCTTATAAAGAGATATCACAAAGACTGGATCGCACTTCTCACGCTTAAAAACAGTACAGAGTATTACGAAAGCATTCTCCCAGAGTATCCGGCAATTAGCTATATCAATAATTTGCCATCTGGTTCGAAAATTATGACAATATATAATTTCGACAACTATCTGATAAAAAAACCATATATCTCTGCATATCGTCACTATACAGATAGAAGTGAGCTCATTGAAGACATTAAAAAGTATAGCATAACACACATTTTTTCCAACAACGTCCTCGATACAACCGGCAATGCAATCATTTATCCTGAACTATACACTAAAAAGGTTGTTTTTTCAAAAAACGGGTTTTATGTTTTTGAAATTGAATGAATATTCAACTGGGTGACCTGAACCAGTTCAGGCTTTTAGAAATGTTCTTCCATCTGGATTCACTTTACTAATATTATGGACGCAATATCTCTTTTCAACTGCCCGACAACACCTGAAGATACTTCTGCTCCAGCTCCCTCACCCACTGTTCATGTGCACATACCGGGGATTCCAGGAGCCGCTGGCGCATAGTGAGGCGAATCTCCTGAAGATACTCAGGCTTATCAATTAATAATCGGGCAATACCAACTACTTCTGCCCTGGAATCCGCAACAAATTCCCCAAGACCGATCCGGTTCATCAGTGATGTAACCATTGTGGAGGCGTGAGAATCTCCTTTGAAAGTAATGACCGGAGCACCCATCCAGAGCGATTCACAGGCGGTGATATGGCCACTCCAGGGAAAAGTGTCAAGAGACAGGTCTATTTCATCATAAATACTTAAATAATGTCCCGATGGTAATGTGTTTGAAAAGGTAATCCGATTTCGCTCTACCCCGCCCTCTTCGAACCATTGTGAAAGACGCCGTATAATCGACTCTGTCAATGTATTCCGAAATAGTATCATCCGTGAATTTTCAATCTTTTTGAGTATGTCCGTCCATAAACGTATTACTTCCCTGTTCAATCTCGCAGTTGTATGCAATGAACCGAATGTTATATACTTTTTTTTGACATAAGGGGATGTCACAATATCGGGTGCATCAGCAGGTGGCACCCAGGTAAAAAATCCATTCTCCATTCGAATCGAATCCCCAATACAATCGTGTTGTACATCAAAAGGCTCACAAATCGCATCGGTTATATGATAGTCGATTGATCGTAACCCTGTTGCAGCCGGATACCCAAACCCCGAAATCTGTATCGGCACCGGACGTTTAGCGAAAATACCCAGTCGATTTCCTGCCATATGTCCAGCGCAATCTACAAGAATATCGATTTGATCGTTAGTTATAATTTCAGAAGCAGCATCATCACACATCGATGTAATATCCCGCCACTGATCGCAGCTATTTCTGAACATTGCAGTTTTCTCATCATCGAACCGGATCTGCGCATAACAGTAAACTGTAAATCGCGTCCGGTCATGTAGTTTGATTACCTTTTCCAGAATGGGTGCAGCAGGGTGTTTACAAAAATCTGGCGATACATAACCGATGCGTAACTGCTGGTTATCTAGTGAATGATTTATAGCATGCCTGCGTTCAGACATGCTTTGAGCTCTCCCCCATTCATCATGTGCTTTACAAATCTGCATCCCGGTATAACGCGGATTGTACAACATTGACACCAATAGATTGTCCCAGACGATAGTACAGACTGGATCAACTGACAATGAATTTTTCAATACACTTTCAGCTTCATCGCACAACCCCATGATCTGAAGTGTTTCGCCATAATCAACCATAGCGCTGAGATTCTCAGGATCGAATTTCAATGCATTTTTAAAGCAGATCAGGGCATCATCAAGTTTATTCCACTGTCGTAATATACATCCGAGATTATAATGAGCTTCAGCATAGTCGGGCTGAAGCTGCAGTGCCTTTACATAGTAATCACGGGCAAGCGTTTCGTCACCAGATTCACGATATGCATTACCGGTTGCATTGAATAGTTGTGGTGATCCGGGAAACTCTATCGTAAGTGTTTCAATCAGCGCTTTTACCTGATCAAGCTCTCCACCAAGCAGTAATGCTCTGAGCAATGCGATACCATTATGCAGATCAGTACGCCCCTCTCCCGGTGCTTTTCTGAAACACGCTGCCGCCTCGCTAAATCGCTTCTGCTCAAACAATGCTGTTCCGAGGCTTGTATATAGCTGTTTCTTTCCAGGATTGATCCTGATCGCATCCCTGAAATGTTCCTCTGCCTCTTTATACTGTTTCTCAAGTAGCATCACCGATCCATAATTGCAGTGAGCAGCAAAATTATCAGGATCAAGCTCAAGCACCGACCGGTACCACTCACCGGCACGAAGGAACCTGTTTGATTTTCTCGAACAATCTCCCAACGTGAGCCGAAGCTGAACAGAATGTACACTGCCACTTAAAAGCAATTCAAGTATAGTTTCGGCTTTTTCAAACAACCCATCACGCATTAATTTTAATGCATGTTCATACTGTTGATTAAAATTCTGTTCGTGCATTGCCATAGTACACCAATTTTATTTTAATCTATTTTATAATGCAAGGATTACAATCCGACAAAAGCCCATAATATATTTTGAGCGCTTATGAATTCTACCAGAAACGATCAGATCTATTTAGCCCCTCTACTTGGTGTTACCGATTCAATTTTCCGTAACGTTTTTGAACAATATTTTGGAAATTTTGATTACCTTCTGACCCCATTCATACCCACCGTAAAAGGTGATATCGTCAATCCATCACATATACGCGATGTCGCTGTCGATCGAAACGATGTGAACCGTGTCATACCCCAGATCATCGGAAACGACCCAGTCCAGTTTATTGTGCTTGCAAACACATTTCACGCAATGGGGTATCGTTCAGTAAACTGGAACCTCGGCTGCCCTTCACCACAGATCGTAAGAAAAAGGCGTGGCTCCGGCTTGCTACCTCATATTGATAGTATTAAGCATTTTCTAGACACCGTTATTCCTTATATTCAGTGTCCCCTCTCACTCAAGGTCAGACTTGGACTTGAGTCTGTTCAGGAACTGCTCATATTAATGCCACTCTTTAACGAATACCCAATCCAGGAGATAACCATACATGCGCGGACTGGTACGCAGATGTATGACGGTAATGTCAACCTGGATGGCTTTGAACAATGCAGCGCACTATCACACCACAAAATAATTTACAATGGTGACATTACTGTACTCGACACATTTAACACACTGAAAAAGCGTTTTCCCTCAATAAATGCATGGATGATCGGAAGAGGTGTGGTCAGGTCACCATTTCTACTGCAAGAGATACGAGGGACGGGTTGTACCAGGGATATTTCAGTAATTAAAAATTTCCATGATGAGCTTTATCTCCGCAATAGCAGTATTCTCCATGGTCCATCCCATCTTCTGGGAAAAATGAAAGAACTCTGGTCTTATCTTGTACAATCATTTCCTGATCAGCCAAAGTTACTGAAGAATATATTAAAAGTTACAAAGCTCGAACAGTATGCGGCATTGATGGGTCAGGTTTTTGGCGAGTAATAAATAGACGTTTTCAACATCCACCACATCTACGTTTTGCAAGTAATGTTTCGATTAACATAAGCAGATCGGAAACACTGGATTTAGAAACAATGCCATGGGCGCCGGCATCCTCTGCAGCATTTTTGTAAATATCAACTTCATGAGCTGTTACTACAAGAATACAGAGATTCTTACATTCGGGCTTGAGTTTTCGAATCATCTCGATGCCGTCAATACCTGGAAGTGAAATATCAACAAGGATCAGATCCGGATTAAATCCGGGAATCTCTTCGAGTGCTCTCTCAGCAGTATCGCTTTCTCCAATTTTACTGATCGATGGAAAGTTTTTCCTTACCAATCGTTTCAGAACCAATCGCATCGAATCATTATCTTCAATAATATAAACTTTCATAATTCATCATAACTGAAACTGAATTTTATTGACCTATACGCAAACGAATTACATCATGTGTTCTCCAGAGGAAGAACTATTGTAGTGCATGTTCCTTTTCCTGAAGTACTCTCTATAATCAAGTCACCCCCAAACAATTTAAGCCGTTCCCGTATACTGAACAACCCCAGATGGGTTCCGTTTATTTTTTTATCCATTTCCTTCTGATGATCAAATCCACGTCCTTTGTCACAGATTGAAATTTTTACTGTTTTTTCCCTTAATGATGCATCAACAGAGGCATGTTGCACACCAGCATGTTGTACCACATTATTGAGCAATTCACGAACCATTTGAGTAAGCATTAATTGTGTTTCGTTTTTAATCGTGTTTACAGGTCCGTTTATTTTCAGATCAACAATGAGATTGTAATTCTGACTCATATGTGTGTTCAACCACTCCAGTGCAGCATCCAGTCCCTGCGAAGTAAGAATGGGAGGATTAAGCTCAATTGATAAAATTTTCGTTGTCTGTAAGGCATTTTCCAGAAGTTTTATACTTTCAGAAACATCATCGAACTCCCCCTGTTGCGTATTCTGATGATCGTGTAAATGTTGTTTAAGTAAAATACTTGATCCAAGAATTAATTGCTGAAGATTTTCATGCAGTATATAGGAAAAACGTTTACGTTCTCTCTGCTCCGCAAGGATTAGTGCTTTTGATAAAATATGCACCTGTTCAGTTCTATTTTGTATAATGGTTTCAAGGTTCTGATTTAGTTCTTTTAAACGGCTTTCACTGTTCTTCAGTGCTTCCGTTGTCTTTTTCAAATTAGTCAGATCGGGGCTTATAGACGCCCATGTAATAATAGCTCCATTTTCATCTTTTATTGCAAATGCATTCCAGATGGTAGGAATCAGCTGACCGGTTTTAAAATTACGGAGTTGTACTTCTCCGACCCAACGCTCCTCCCTGTATAATGACGGGATCGTCTCTTTTTCAAGCAGTTCTCTATCTTCTTCAGGAAAATAATCGATAAGATGTGTTTTTTTTAAACTATCTCTATTAATACCGACCATATGGCTCCCTGCAGCGTTAATGTAAAATGGAACCATACCTGGTGACGCAAGAATTATAAAATCGTTGCTGTTTTCGACCACGGCAGCAAGTAATTTGAGTCTTTCTTCACGATCTTTCAATTGTCCCGCCATGTTATTAGCATCTTTGGTCAAATTATCAAACTCGATGAAACCGCTGGACTCCTGCATTGTGGAGTATTTACCCTGTGCAATATTTTTCACATGCAACTGGACAGATCGAAGTGAATTGTTTATTGTTTGAGTTGTCCTTTCAGCGAAAATAAACGTTATTCCGGATACAATTACCATTGCAATTAATATAGCCAGAAATGAAAGAACAACAGGTTCAAAAAAAATTCTTCGTATTATGGCTGAACCGGCAACCCAGTTTATTACCCCAATCGGAACACGTGCACCGATCCTTTCGGAATAGTTTTTAACCGGAACTCTAAAAAATCCTGAAACTGTTTCTCCCTGCATGGCTTGCTGGAGTAGTTTATCTTCATGTTTCCAGAGGAATCGTATTGAATCTGTTAACGTGTCAAGGTTCTGGTTAGTATAAATAAGCGTGCCATCATTATCAAACAATGTCACGAATTCACCTGGTCTTCTCTTTAGTGAAAGGGTTACTTCACCCATTTTCTCAGCCAGAACCCCTGCTATAACGGCGAATTTAAATGCTCCTGATTTTGTATAAAATGCACGCGCGATTGCGAAACCGGGACTGCTGTCAGGTTTTAAGTGCAGATAATTACTGACAACTACGGAGTCATCTTTCAACCGCCTAAAATAATCACGATCAGAAAGACTTACACCAATCAGTTCCGTGTTACTTCCTGTTAAAATCGTACCGGTTGAGTCAGCGATAACAAAATTCTGCACAACAGGATATACACCATTTATTACGTGGAAATACCTGTCTACTTCACCATCTGTAAAGGGGGTGTTTTGATAAGCGATACCGACGACATCTTCAGTTCTTGAAATATCTCTCACCAGACTTCTGAATGTAAGACCGAGTGCACGTGAGAGATCAATTTCATTGTTAGTTTGTTCAGTGTAGCGACTGCTAAACCATAAAAGGGCTATCAGAAATTCCAGTAAAAAGAGTGTAATTACAACAGTAATTATCACTGTACGTATCCGGTAACGAAGAGATATAGCACGTTTAGTCATATCACATTTATTTTACTCCAGTGTAAAATAAAAAGTTGCTTCTTTCCCAATTTCACCCTTCGCCCAAATCTGTCCACCATGTCTTTTAATAACGCGTTGTACTATTGACACAGTCCAATACCTGTTCCACTGAACACTTTTTCTGAGTGGACACGTTTAAAGAGTTTAAAAATCGTCTTAGCAAACTTCATATCAAATCCGACACCATTATCTCGAACAAAATAGACCAAACTTCCATTCTCTTACCATTAAGCCCGAATTCAATACGAGTAATATCTGTTTTTCCGGCGAACTTCCATGCATTACGTAAAATGTTTTCAAGTGCTATATGGATCATCCGGGGATCTGCATTTGCAGATACATTTTCCTGTACTACAGGATGGAAGACTCTATGTTGTTCCTGCGAAGCAAGGTCATCGAGATATGTTTTTGCCATATGGCTTAAATCAATAACTTTTGCCGTCTCATCTGTAATCATTATACCTGCCGGAGAGTATTTCATGATTGTATTATACAAAATCTTACTTTTCTCAACAATCTCAACTGCAAATAGATCCATATTGTCTGATGGCATACTGTACCCACAATTAAATCAAGAAATGTTTTTCTATGAATGAACAACACATCAAATACGCTGCTGAGACTTTTAAAAACTGCGTTGAACGTACAGTTTTAGCCACTAAAAAATGTGCAATATAAATGCCGAACTTTAGAAGAATTTTGATAGTACCCGAAGAAAGCGCAAATTTGAGTAAACAACGGGACTTAGAGAACCTCGGTCACCATTGGGTGAGGTTCTCCAGGTCACACTCAGAAACAGCTGTCACCTTATGGCAATGACACTGATGCCAGGCGATGTCCCAATACAATGGGATCGAATTGGGTGAAGCGATATCGAAAATGCTGCATTTGCATTTTACCCTACAATTACATTCATCTTCTTACATTCATCCACGATGTAAGAAACAGTTTTTCCCCATCAAAGAAACGTATCAGATAGACGCCTGAAGCAAGGTGATTATCGAGAATAATACTGTTTTTACCCGCTGCACAGCTGCGAATCTGATTTGTAAGACTGCCCAGAACTTTTCCATTCAGGTCATACAATTCAAATCGAGCTTTCGATGGATCGACAATTGTAATTGTGTAGGACACTCTTGTGCCATCCTGTTTTAACACCAGGTGATTATCTGGTTGATTTTTCTGTAACGGTAAAATTACCGGAGCTTCTGTTGAGTCATAAAGTTTCAGGCTCACATTATCGATATACACTGGAAGGGAATCTGTTCCGCAATTAAAATTCAGTCTTGCATTGAGATCTGATGCTTTTCTCATAAGAAATGTATACCTGAAATGTTTCATATTTGAAGTCAAACTGACCGATTTGGGATTTCCCATATAAGATCCATAATCCGGACCGCTTTTGGCGACATCAGCATAAATATACCGATTACCATCAGAACGCGCATCAAACTGGAGAACATATTGATTGCCAGTAACAAGAGGTATTCCATTCTGTGAGAATTGTACCGACCAGGTCTCATCACCAGGATTAGTTATGGTGAGTAAGCATACACCATCCTTAACAATCCGGGTTGCCCCTGTTGGTCTGGTCCACTCTGTACCTATATTTTGCTCAAATTTCCCATTTATTATCAAATCTTTTACCTCACCAAAAAGTGGAGTGATTTTTGCGTCATGGGAAACTACTAAATTAAATACTGTATCGGTACTCAGCACACTTCCCATTCCAAACCACCCGTAAAACATCTGTTTTTCTTTTAAGTAAGCTTTGAATCTGATTGTATCACCGGAAGCGTAGAATAACTTTACAGGTTCAACACTGATTGTTCCGATCCCTGGATCACCAGCAACAACATAGTACTCTTTCTTTTCAGGTGATACTTCATTAGAGCCAAAAATCTGATTAATCGCTGCGAACAATCCGGTCATTGGACCATTCCAGTTTATCGCAATCTCATTTTTATCATATGCACCTGCATCATCGGTATAGCTTAATGGAGAACCGTTTGGCCCACCCATGAGAAAACCTGGAATCGGGTCTGCAATGGTATCCGCCATCGATGGGCGATGATGTGGATGCTCTGCACGATGGATTCCAAATCCAGAAACAAATGAGATGTTTGGAGCATTCTTTCCTAAAAGATAATCTGCTATTTCAGCTGCTCCAAGAGCATATGCAGTATCATTTGTTACTTTAAATGCTGCAAGAAGAAATAATCCGACATTAGCGAAAACACCATTTGATCCCCAGTAGTAATAGTTTGATGATGGGATCCTGAATGAATGTGTCGAAATCTGCTTCAGATATGTGTCGGCTGTAGTTTTAATATCAGACCTGATTTCTGCAATAACCTGACTGTCGAGTAAATTACTAACAGTTGCAAGAGAAAGCGGTGCAAGAGGACTTGGGCTCATCCAGCCTGCTGGATTCCTATAATATAGATTCTCGATTACAACGCTGTCTTTGTAAACTTTTTCACCGGTAGAAATAAATAACTCAGTAGCTGCCCATAAAAATTCATCTGCATCAACATCATTATCTTCGTAAGCACCAGTACCTACATCTGATGGGTTTTCCAGGAAATACTGTTCCGGATTGGCAACGGCCCACGCCCAGGCTGTTTTCGCTCTGGTTAAGCAGGTATCAGCAAATGCTTCATACCCATTGATCTTTTTATAGATCCGGTGTGCCATTGCCATTACCGCTGCAAAATCGAGTGTAGCAGCAGTTGATTTCCCTATAAAATATCGTTTGCCAATATCTTTATCCGGCATAACCATAGCTGCATGCTGCAATGTTGTTAACTTATGAAAAACACCGCCATCCTTGTCCTGCATTGTTAAAAGCCAGTCAAGCTCATATTTTATTTCATCGAGCAGATCATCTTTACCATTTTTTGATTCAGGAATATTCAGAATTGAATCTCCAAAGTAGTCTCCAAAATTTTCATAAAAGAAAAACATGTTTCCCAGAGTGACCCCTGCATTGACAACATATTTTCCATAATCACCGGCATCATACCATCCCCCCGGTGAAGATGCTGAGCCGGAATCATATCCTGATGAGGGATGAAAATAGCAAAGAGTATCCGGGTGTCCTGCCGGTCTTGCAAATCGGCCCCCATGGATCTCATCGATCGTCATCGATGCCCGCTGATAATAAAAAGTCTTTAATGATGCCAGTGATGCTTCATACAATACATTATTCTCTATATGAATCGGCATCGAAAATCCGACATCAGAAATTTTCATCCAATAAGTACCAATTGTTTTAAAACTGCTGAAATCAGCTAATTTTGTGGAATCGCTGATCCTGGTCCATTTAATCCATCCAGAAAGTGCTCCACTGAACACCGTATCTCCGCTTGAATTTACAAGAACGAAGACGGAATCCTTTGTTCCCAGAACCGGGACTACTTTATTTGCTCCGGGATAATACCCTAACTGATTGATTCTGAAGTTATCAGAAGAACTGAATACCAGAGAACACGCTCCAGCGATCAACAGAATAGTTTTTCGAATGTAATTTCGTACCATTGATGCACTCCCATTGTTGCTTTTTTATTTACTCTAAAGAAAATTACAAAGTTCTTACAACTTTAGTAGAATAAATATCGAAAAAGTTTGCCTCAAAGTACCACGTGTAATTAAACTTATTGCAGACCTCTTATAACTGATGAATTGTTCAGCTTACATGAGAGATTGAAGAATCAGACGAAATAGTCAATAGCAGCTTTAAAACCTGTAACCGATTGAGAAATAAAGTGGTGCTGTATATTCTGCACTGGTAACAAGAACTGATTTATCCTTTGTACCAATTGCAAATGTCCGCAGACTTGCTTTTCCAACGTTTCTTCTGAAGGCCCATTGAAAATGGACATTATTCAGGTAATACCCCGCTCCAATCGAAAAATATTGTTGCTGCGTATTGGTAATGCGGTTATATGGTCGATGCGTATACCCTATATACAACGGCAGCATAGTATACTGCGGGAATAACAACATTCCCGAATGTGAAACATACTTTGTAATCTGAACCCCAAGATCGAATCCAGGCTGATATTGAACTTTTTCGGGATATTTTTCATATTCCAGATCACCAAAAAGGAACATCCACTTTAGTGGATACATGGCAGTTCCAAACCGTATTGTGTGAGGTGATGGATGATCGACTTTGTAAACATTACTTCCGTTTTTTTCTTTTGTCGAGGCATACAGATCCGCTGAAGAGTAGGTCAACCCGATTTTAAACCGCTGTGAAAATTTCCAAAGGATACCACTGGTAATGTCAAGTGAAACAGGATTTCCATCAACTGATGATATACCTGGAATGGTAATTTGATACTCACCGATATGCGCATTAAAGGTACACCCAAACGATAGCTTTGGTGTGAATCCAAACGCTACAGGAATTGAAAACACCGTTTTCTCTTCCTTAACATTATAAACGCCTTCAGCTGAGGATGCTTCTATCCGGGGATAAGGATAGCAGTGACGAATGCCAAACCCGGATGCAAACCAGGAGCCGATTGGTACTGATGTGTAAATTCCCAGATCCGACCACAATGGCTGACGGGTAGAAACTTTCTCTGATCCGATTTTACCTTTTAAGAATTCTAATGATGTCAGAAAAAATACCACGTCCCGTTGCTTTACTTTCATTAGTGATGCAGGATTGTACGCCACCGCCCAGGCATCTTCAACGGAAGCCGTCGTTGCAGAGATTACCCGTGGTAGCACCGACGGATATGGCATGCTGCTGCGATTAATCGCAATTTTTTCTTCAGTGAATTTATACAGCAGTTCCGCAGCACACTCAGCAGCACCCTCTTCAAGAGCAGTAGCATCTGGTACTTTAATTGAAGCTTCCGCTACTACCTGTGATGTTTCAGTATTAATCAACCGGGCATTTATACGATAGTATCCACCCGACACAGTGACCGTTACACTTCCCATCACCTGTATCCCACTTATGTTCCCTACCTTTACCGCAGATGAATCGCTTATGATGCCGCTTAAACCAAGTGCCTGCTCTTTTAAAATGTCCGTCAAGCGCTCTCTTTCAACGACTCGTACCGTCGCAGCTTCAGAAAGGACCTGCTGAAATACCTGCTGTGTGGATTTTATCACCGTCCCGAGATCTTCGTGATCTGTTGCATTCTCAAATGGAAGAATACCAAGTGTTATTCTGCTGCCTTTGAAAAAAGTGCTGCCGGAATCATCACGTACAGTTACTCCTGCGCTATCTATGATTTTTTCTGAACTTAATTGTACATTTGCAGGACTCTCATCCACTCTGAACATCGAAGGAACAACAGGAGATGGTTCCAGAACAATCGAATCACCCGGAAAAAATGCATAAGTGCCACTAAACGTTTTTCTGATCGCGCCATTACCCAGTATTTTATTGGTGTAAAGAACCTGTGATGCCCACAATTTTACAAGAGCCCCATGAATGGTCTCATTTATCAACTCAGTATAACTACTGCCATCATCAGGATCAATATTGTTGATACCACTATTTTCAATATAAGCTTTTACATATTCGGTAGTACGGTCAAAGAGGACTGCCTGAAGTACTACTTTACACATACACTGATCGTCATCTCCACTGATTTTTGAAATTTTTATTGAGAAGTTGGAGATCTGCAACTTCCATGGTGATGATTCCTCAAATTTGACACCATAGCGGGTCAAAACAGAATATACTGCGTCATCAAAATATTCCCTGCAGTTACCATCAGGTAAAAGTGTATACTGAACATTTTCACTATTGTCATAAATGGTACCCAGTGTTGGAATCTCGATATCTGCAATCCACAGAGAAAGTGGTCGTGCATCGATTGCACCAAACTTCGCCCAGTACTTTTCTCCCGGAAAATAATTATACTCAAGAGGAACATCGATATCCTCAGACTCAAATGAAAACAGGGTGGTTTGCATCAGAAATAAAATCAAAATTACATTTGCCACAAGTTTCATCTATTACCTTCTTTATTTTTACAAAGTTAAAACCCCTGATTATTAACGATTCTTATTCTCGGTGCACCTCTGAGTCATCTGCGTTTTAAAAAACCTTATTATCTATTCCCAAACTGATGGTTCCATCGAAAGTGTCTTACCATTTTATCAACACCAAAATAATGACCTGCTCCAGCTACAATATAACCACAAATCAGCAGCAGTACCGTCTCAGTTCTGTCAGAAGACACCTCCAGTAATGGTTCTGTTGCAAACCCCAGAGTCGCTAATCCCCCCAGTGATGAAAGTGTTGTCCAGAGTCCTGAAGCGAATGAATATGGGTTTTCGAATTCACTTGTTGCAATTGTGATCTCTGGATCATTGAACACAATCCCGGAAAATTCGATATTTTCCAGGTTAATATCACCATACACCGGAACTCTGAAATGAACTGTATCACCGCCGGGAACTACAGTACCGCGAAATTTTTTTATGCCAGGTAAAAGCACAGCATCTTCAGTTATCATCCCGTTATAATCTACAATAGACAGGTTATATACTCGAGGTACAAACGAACTAGAATTACTTTCCAGAGTTTTACCATCACTGGAGGATGTGTCTTCCGGAAATTCAGGTACTCCAATGTCGGTGATACTTTTTTCTACTTTCAGGTCGTGGATCTGCCCCGGAGTAGAGCCTACAGAAGAAATAGTACTGCTATCGGTTCCCAGCTCTGGATTCTTATCGGTAGAAGTATCAGAAGGTTCTTCTGAATAATCAGGATTCCGCACGCGATAGCCATGCGTTCCCCATTCTGCAAAGCATTGCAATACCAGAAACGGTATAAAAAACAGAACAAATGTCATATTTTTATCTGTTAATTTCATACCGTACCCGCTTACATGCTGGTCACGCGCCACTTTTCTTTACGATTTTAGCCCACTCATCTTTAAGAGATACCGTTCGATTTAATACAGGGTTCTTTAGACAAGAGTCTTTGTCAATACAGAAATACCCTATTCTTTCGAATTGGTATTTGTCCTCCGCAGTGAGGTTTGACAGCGATGGCTCTCCCTTACAGAATTGCACTTTCAGGGAATCAGCATTGACATCTTTAAGATAATCCCCATCGGGACGGGAACCTGGAGCTTCACTGGTGAACAGTTTTTCGTACAAACGTACTTCCAGATCGACTGCATGCTGTGCAGATACCCAGTGGATAGTCGCCTTTGGAGAACGTCCATCAGGAGATGATCCACCTTTTGTCTGCGGGTCATAGGTACACCGCAACTCAACAATCTCTCCCGCATCATTTTTCACAACGCCAGTGCAGGTTATAAAATACGCATACCGCAACCGTACTTCACGTCCGGGACTGAGTCTGAAAAATTTCTTAGGTGGTTCTTCCATGAAATCATCTTTTTCGATATACAGAACTTTTGAGAACGGTACCAGTCGTGTTCCGGCACCAGGATCTTCAGGGTTGTTTATAGCCTCAACCATCTCCACCTGACCATCAGGATAGTTTTCAATCACCACTTTTATCGGATTGATCACTGCCATGACCCGTTTGGCTCTTTTGTTAAGATCCTCACGAAGGCAATGTTCAAGAAGAGCATAATCAACGGTACTATCGCGTTTGGCAACACCAATCCGTTCGCAGAAATTCCGGATCGATTCAGGTGTAAAACCCCTTCTGCGCAATCCGGAAAGCGTTGGCATCCGCGGATCATCCCAGCCGGAAACATACTTTTTATCGACAAGTTCTTTCAGCTTTCGTTTGCTCATTACCGTATAAGTGAGATTGAGCCTTGCAAACTCGATCTGCTGCGGATGGTGAATTGGAAGCTGATCGATGAACCAGTCGTACAATGGCCGATGATCCTCAAACTCCAGAGAGCACAGAGAATGTGTCACCCCTTCGATGGAGTCTTCAAGGCCGTGCGCCCAGTCGTACATCGGATACACTTTCCACCGTTTTCCCTGACGGTGATGTTCGGCTTTCAGGATGCGATACATGACCGGATCGCGCAGATTGATATTTGAACTCGCCATGTCAATTTTGGCACGCAATACCCTTGAACCATCTTCGAATTCACCAATTGCCATTTTCTCAAAAAGCGAAAGATTTTCTTCCACACTGCGATTTCGGTACGGACTCTCTTTTCCGGGCTCTGTCAAGGTACCGCGATATTGACGGATCTGTTCGGCATTGAGATCATCAACATACGCTTTTCCTTTTTTGATAAGCTCGATCGCCCAGTTATACATCTTTTCGAAATAATCTGAAGCGTAATAGCAGTGTTTCCCCCAGTCAAACCCAAGCCAGTGAACATCCCGCTGAATCGAATCAATATATTCCTGTTCCTCTTTTGCCGGATTGGTATCATCATACCGTAAATGACACTCTCCGCCAAACTCCTGAGCCATGCCGAAATCGATGCAGATCGCTTTTGCATGTCCTATATGAAGATATCCGTTTGGTTCCGGTGGGAAACGGGTAATAACCGTCCCTCCCCACTTCCCGCTCTTCATGTCTTCATTGATAATATCGCGAATAAAGTTTGCAACCGGTGCAGATGCTTCACCGCCTTGTCTACCTTCTATACGATCAGTGTTCTTATCCATGTACCGCCCCACAATGTAATATCTGCTAAAGTTTATTTTTCATAATCTACGAGATGACGCTCAACCACAAGATTACCGATTGCAGCTGCAACTTCTTTATGTAAAGGATGTTCAGCGTATTCCCTTAATTCATCAAATGATTTGAATGTAGAATATACAGAAACATCATAAGAAGCCGGCGTGCAACTCTGGTCAAGGGCTGTCTCAAAATCAATTATCAGCGATAACTTACCAGGCAAGCTATCAAGCAGGTTTTTCACCTTAACAGCATTATCCTGCCGTTCCTGAAGATCCTTTCCGACACATTTCCACATCACAATATGTACAACCATCCTACACCTTACCTTTTATATATGTTACTGCTTTTTCCAACCGCCGGACAACAGTTTCCTTCCCCAGCAGCTCCATCATTTCATAGAGTCCCGGTCCTACACTGGTCCCGCTGATTGCAAGGCGTGTCGGATGAATCAATTTGCCGGTTGAAATACTTTTACTTTCTGCAAGTGATTTAAAGCAGGACTCTACTGAAGATGCATTCAGAGCATCTATACCGGCAAGACTATCAAGGATACTTTGTAAAAGTTGTGCTGCTTCTGCAGTAAACTGTTTTGTCGCAGCTTTCTCATCATACGAAGTCGGATCCCCGAAGAAATAGTGTGTTGTATCTATTATATCGGTAATGCGCTTTGAACGCACTTTCATCAGAGAAATCACCTTTTCCAGATATGAATCACTGAAACTAGTGACAGGAATATTCTTCTCAATCCAGAGTGATTTGCATTCAGGAAGAATATCCAGGCTGTTTTTTTCAGCCATATACAATCCATTCATCCACTCCAGTTTCTGCTCATCAAACACTGATGATTTAGGAGAAACATTCTCAAGTGAAAATGCATCAATAAGTTCCTGCATTGTCATCTTTTCGCGCTCATCACCCGGAGACCATCCAAGTAATGCCAGGAAATTAAACAACGCTTCAGGTAAAAATCCTGCCCGCTTGAAATCCATCACTGAAGCAGCACCTTTTCTCTTTGATAACTTGCCGCCATCAGGTGACAAAATTATCGGAAGGTGAGCAAACTCAGGTGGATTCCACCCGAAGGCTTCGTAAAGCAGAATATGCCTTGGGGTTGATGCGATCCATTCATCACCCCGTAATACATGTGTAATTTGCATGAGGTGATCGTCAACCACATTTGCCATATGATAGGTCGGGTACCCATCAGTCTTGATCAAAACAAGATCATCAAGCACATCACTGCTGTACTCGATCGAACCCCGAATTTTATCTGTAAATATTACTTTACGCCCCGATGGAATCTTGAGGCGAATTACGTGTGGCGTTCCAGCATCAAGATGGCGCTTAATTTCATCATCAGACAAGCTCCTGCATTTTCGATCATACCCTGAAAGCTGTTTTGCTTTTTCCTGCTCAGCCCGTAACTCAGCAATCCTTTCAGGCGTACAGAAACAACGATAGGCATGACCCGATTCCAGCAGTTTTTGAGCATGCTCCTGGTAAATATCGCGTCGTAGTGATTGCACATATGGTCCAAAGTCACCGCCCACCTCCGGCCCCTCATCCCACTGAAGTCCCAGCCACCTTAAACTCTCGTAGATTTCTTTAAGAGCGCTTTCAACAAACCGGCTTTGATCGGTATCTTCTATTCTTAAAATAAAAGTACCGTTGGTTTTTCTGGCAAAAAGGTAATTAAAAAGGGCACTTCTTGCCCCACCCACGTGAAGATATCCTGTGGGTGACGGAGCAAATCGGACGCGAACAGTATCTGCCATATTTCTATATCCTTATTTTAAAAATTATTTCGGAAAAAGTATAACTTGTTGATAAAATACATGCAAACAAGACTGATTAGAAAAAAAATAACGCACTGCAGCCATTCTGAAATTAAATTATATTTATGCAGAAGCACAGAAAAGCTAACACTGGAAATGCAAAAACATGATACATCGCAATCCATTCATCCACATACAAAGCAACTATTATCCCTTGATGAACATGATTTTTGCTACAGAAAAGATATGTCTCGTTTAGAAAAGGCGATTTCAATTAATTCCAATTACGATAATAAGTATCTCAAATATAGAGATTTATATATTCATTGAATTATTATATTTTGTCCTTGCAAAATTCGGGGGGAACAGTTACTATATAAATCGATCCGATTCCTGGTATAAAAGCAGCTAAATGCTTATCATACTGGTAGATACTATAGGTTAAAAAAATAAGTATTCTAAAAGTTGATCGACTTTTCTCCTCAGATTTCGCGCACATGGACTGTACACTGATTTTCTGAATATTACGGCCTCTATGGAATCATAACGGGATGGAAAAGAAATGGCTACAGCCGAACTAGAGACTTCCGGACTGATGGATAACTCGGATAAAAGCAGAATGATCACTCTTCCGGACGGAAAAGAACCGGTCCAGCTCGGATCGGGTCTTGTATCAGGGATCCTTGGTGAAGGTGGTTCTTCTATATTATATGAGATTCACAACGTACCTCTTGGATTTCAGCGAGCAGTAAAACTTCTCAAACCCAACCACACCAGAGAAAGTTTCGAACGTTTTTTTAAAGAATTCAGAATTGGTGCACAGCTTAATCATCCTAATATTATAGTAGTTCACCATGTAGGTCAGTGGCACGGTTTACCTTACATCGAAATGGAAAAAATTGCAGGTTTTTCTCTTGCAGAAATTATCACTCAATTTGCGCCGCTTCCAACAGGGTTATGCACCGCCCTTGGAATTGTTCTATGCAAAATACTTGAATATCTCGAAGACTGCACATTCGAACTTAAAAAGAAAAAATACAAGGGTCTGCTGCATCTCGATATTAAGCCATCAAATATTCTACTCTCAGAACTTGGAACAATCAAACTGATGGATTTCGGTCTTGCGACACCTCTTCAGGAACCTGTTTCAAATGGAAAAGTTCTCTCCGGAGTTGGATCTCCGCAGTACAGTGCTCCGGAAGTTCAGTTCGGAACAGATACTCCTGATATTCGTGCAGACATTTTTTCTCTTGGTTGTATTCTTTACGAAATGATTTCGGGAACAAAGACATTCAGAGGTACTACATCTGAATCAGTGATTGAATCAAGGAAAAACGATGGCCTCATACCTCTTAAAAAGATTGCCAAAAATGTTCCCTCTGAACTGATTGAACTTGTTGACAAATGTCTTTCATTCGAGAAGGAATCACGTCCTGCAAATCCGACAGAAGTCCGCCTCGAGCTTGAAAAGATTCATCAAAAAATCACTCAACTGACACCAGAAAATACTGTTACGTATTACATAGAACAGCGTAAACGAAATGAACCGTTTTCTATTGCTAAAGTTAAGGACATTTCCAAACGCATGCTTGTGCTTACCAGTTCATCGGTTCTAGCATTCTGTGTTGCTGTGATTCTGCTCTTTGCATTATTCAAACCAGCAGAATTTAACAACACATTATACTCAATTACAGCAACGCTGGCACCTGCACCAGCACCAAAAGCTGCAACACCACCTGCAGCATCCGACAGCAAATCTCAATCAGATTCCTATTTTTATGCACCAACAAACGACGCGGAGTCCAAAATGCTTGATGCACTTCGCTCTGCATGGGGACAGCGAAAATTTGATGAAATGCTGAATCTGATAACAACATTTCCACCGGAACTACTAAAAAATAAGGAAGTTATTCTTTATAGACTGAGAGCATCAGGACGTGGTGGAGAGGATTTGGGAATTCTTCTCAACGATTTTCCCACCAATGATGGAGAGTACTTTTTCCATAAAGCACGTTATCAATATGGACTTAAAGAGTATAGTAATGCGTTGGAAGCGTTAAATCATGCTGAAACAAACCCCAGCGAATTCCTCGACAAACGTATCCTTGGTCAGGAGATTCAACTCTACCGTTCACGTTGTTTTACTTCGTTGTTCCGTGAAAATCCATCATCTGAAAATCTGACCGTAGCATTAAACGCATGGGACAGACTTCTTGTGATAGTTCAGGATAAACCGGAAAGCATGCAAAACAAAGAAGCTCTGCGTGAGAAGAAAAACCTGCTCGCTGAAGCTGAATGGCGTGGATTTAAGCAGCCGGCTCAACCTTAAGTTAAAGAATAAATCTGAAAGCCTGAACTGAAGTTTCAGGCTACCCCATTGATCACTGAAAAGCCTCAGAAAAAATACTAAAAGTTGCTCTAACATAGTAAAATCGCAAGAACTCTTATACTCTTGAACTCCTGAACCTATTTTCTCGCAAATATCTCAGGAACATAGTTTCGCAGCATCAAAGAAAATGTCACGACTGTAACAGAACTCATCGCCATCGCCAAACCGGCAAGTTCGGGTTTGAATACAATCCCAAACCAGGGTTTTAAAACGCCTGCTGCGAGCGGAATCAATGCTGCGTTATAGGCAAAGGCCCAGAAAATATTCATTTTAATCTGTCGAATGATCCTTTTCCCGAGCTGCAGTGAAGCAACTACATCACGCAGACTATTTTTAATCAGAACAATTTCACCGGTTTCGATAGCCACATCGGTTCCGCCACCGATCGCGATACCGACATCAGCAAGCGCCAGTGCAGCGGCATCATTGATACCATCACCAACAAAGGTAACTTTTTTTCCGGCTGCACGGAGTTCACGGATCTTTTCGGCTTTCTGATCAGGCAAAACTCCTGCAATCACCTCGGTTATGCCGATAACCGAACCAACATACTTCGCAGCTTCCGGATTGTCCCCGGTGAGCATCATCACCTCAATCCCCATTTTCTGCAGAGCACGTACAGCAACCGCAGCATCATCCCGGATAGTATCTGCAACCGAGATTATCCCGATGCAATTTGTATCTGTCGCAACAAAGACATGTGATTCACCACGCTCACCCTCTACATGTTTGCGGACTTCATCGGGTATCTGAATCCCCTCATCCTGTAAAAGCCGCTCATTACCGACCAGAACCATTTTTCCGTCAATTTCAGCTCGTACACCTCTGCCTTCAAAGGTATGAAGCGAATTTAAGGGTCTGATTTCAGATCCATTCTTTTGAGCATAATCGACGATAGCTTCTGCTAACGGGTGAAGAGAACCTTTTTCCACAGATGCTGCCAGAGTCAATAATTCCCTGTCATTTCCCCGAGTAGAAAAAACCGTTTTAGCTACCGGTTTTCCTTCAGTCAATGTACCTGTTTTATCAAAAACAACGGTCGTTATCGATTGCGTTCTCTCAAGAACATCGCCGTTTTTGATTAAAATTCCAAGTTCTGCACCTCTGCCGATGCCAACAGTTACAGCTGTGGGTGATGCAAGCCCCAGAGCACATGGACAGGCGATTACAACTACAGCAATCAAAACGGTAAGTGCAAATTGCAATGGCGCAGCTGCTACAAAAAACCAGATCAGAAAAGCAGTAATCGCCACCCCGAGAATCACCGGAATAAAAACAGAAACAACCTTATCTGCAAATAACTGAACCGGAGGACGCGAACTTTGTGCATCTTTGACTAGTTTGATTATTCTTGCTAAAACGGTGTCTTTTCCGATTCTCTCGGACACAACAGTTATCACTCCTGATTTATTAATTGTCCCGGCAGTCACCGAACTGCCTTCATTTTTATACACCGGAAAAGGTTCACCACTGACCATCGCTTCATCGATGGAGCTTTCCCCTTTTACAACCTTGCCATCAACGGGAACCTGTTCACCTGGTTTTATTACAACGATCTCTCCCACTTCGATACTCTCAACCGGAATAGCCACCTCTGTTCCATCGCGCACCACAACCGCTTTTTTGGGTTGAAGGTTTATCAATTTACGTATCGAGCTTGTTGTCTTTCCTTTAGCTCTGTTTTCGAGAAACCGCCCAAGAATCAGAAATCCTGAAAGCATGATTGCTGTTTCATACAGCATAAATTCATGACCTGATAGAAGGCCAAAAGTCCCTGCAATACTTGCGCCGTAGGCAGTACTGATTCCAAGCGCATACATTACATCCATGGTCAGAGCACGGCTTTTCAAATTAACAAAAGCTATTTTGTAAATTGGAAATGCAACAAATACAAATACAGGTGTCGAAATAAAGAACAACCAGAGCGGATGTAAAAAATGGCGAAGTGATGGGACATACATCGCCATCATCAGGGGCATACTGAAACCAAAAGACACAATCAAGCGTACAAGCCTCATGCGCTGTTCTTTTTCAAGTTGCTCATTATGCAGATCAACATCCGCCGATCCCTCAACGCCTTTATATTCGTAACCGTTCATTTTAATTTTCTGTTTTACCAGCTGAAACGGGATCTCCTGGGTGAATAACTTCATGGAAGCAGTCTCAGTAACCGGATTCACCGATGCATCGGCGACTTCCGGTATCTCAAGCAGTGCAACTCTCACACTCTGGGCACATGATGCACAGTGCATCCCACCGACATTGATAGTAACCTGATTAAAGACAACCGAAAAACCATTTTTCTCAATTTCTACCTGTATTGCTTTCAGACTGGTAACATTCGAGTCGATCTCAATCGTCGCAGTTTCAGTTGAAAAATTCACCTCCGCATACGATACTCCATTAAAAGCCGTAAGAGCCTTTGTTAATCGCTGCGCACATGATGCACAGTGCATTCCACCGATCTGGATCTGATATTTTCCGATGTTTTTCATTATACTAACTGTACTTTAAGTTTTTTCCCTAACACATGAGCTGCCTGATAATAAGATCGTCAAGCGGCGTTTTCTGTAAGTTTTCAATAAATCCGTGTAGCAATACCATTATATTATCAACGACAGAAAAAAATAATCATTCACGTACAGGTTTACACAATTTTTCAGTTTTATAGAAGCCAACATTCAAAATAAAATCTGATTTATCCATATTTGCATATCTGCATAGTTTTTTTCGGGATTTTCACAGTACCCGGTTTGGTAAGTGTGTCGCGAGAAACAATCCTGATTCAACCGGGACTGCCGGGGCGTGTGTCACTGCCTGAAAACGCTGTATTCGCAAACTTCGCTAAATTCATGGGAAAGAACACATTAAATATTTTTTCATTTTCGTGCATTTGGTGTGTTTCGTGGTTTAATTTAATAACTGCAGTGCGTCCAGTTTTGATTGAGGACAGCTTGCCACCCCCTCACGCCTGCCGTCCCCAGAAACGGATCGCTTTTTCGCCAAAGTTATTTCGGATGGAATCGATCGCGCTCATCAGGTTTTCCTCACGTTCGGTGTCCAGAAACAGATCGACCTGGCCGTAAGGGAATGTCAGATCGTTGCATTCCAATGTCATTTCGGTGAGACGTACTCTGCGGGTGAACGTTTTCTGCAACAGTGCCAGCGCCTGATCAAACAGCGACAGATCCCCACGGATTGGAGCCGGCAGCCGGACCATTCTCGACTCAGTAGCACCATCAGCATAGAAAATACGCAAGCGAATCCGCCCCGCCGCAAGCCCCATCGACCGAATTCTTACACCAGCTTTTGATACCAGCCCGAACAGTGCACACGCAAGCACCTGTTCATCATTGGTCTGATCGCCTAAAGTTATTGATTCTACTACAGATGGAGCAGGCTGTTCAAGTAATCGCACAGGGGTATCATCAATGCCATGCGCGTTGCGGCTGATCTCGTACGCCGATGGCCCAAGCACCCGCTGAAGCAACTGAACTGAAATGTTGTTGAGATCACGAATCAAGTGAAGGTTGAACTGAAGAAGCTGTTCGAGAATGCGTTGCTCTACGCCCGGAAGCAGATTTATCGGCAGTGGTCCCATGAACTCCTCTTCACACCCATGAATCACCGTACAAAGTCCTTTTGGCTTGATAACACGGGTCGCGATTTTACTCACCAGACGACTGGTCGCAAGACCAACGGTTGCATCAAAACCACACTGTTCCTTGATGGACTTTTTCAGCGAATCTGCAACATCCACTGATGGTCCCAGGAGGCGTCTTGTGCCGGTGAGATCGATAAAACAGTGTCCTGGTCCGGCAGCTTCAGTCTGAGGAGAACGCTGCGCTGCCAGCTTCATGAGAAGTTTACCCGCCTTTTCATACTCAGACGGTGCAGGATCAACAACAATAAGATCGGGGCAAAGCCGTTTTGCAACCTCAGCCATCATACCTCTGCACACGCCGGCACCCAGTGCCTCAGAGGAAATGTCCAGAAGCGTTCTTCGTGATCCTGCCGCCCGAACCGCAAGCGGATACCCCGCAAGGCGAGGTTCCAATACGCGCGCAACAGAAACGAAAAAATTTACAATATTAACATGCAGAACAGTGCGTTCCATATACGAAATATGGGGCTATGCCCATGCCAGAGTTTTGATCAGAAATCGAGAAAGGAGCATCCCTGCACCAACACAGATCAATCCGCCGATATTACTCAACAATATGTTGAAAATCGCCAGTTTGATCTGACCATTTTTCATCAGCAGAAGCGACTCGAGACCGTAGGTGGAGAAGGTGGTCAGTGCCCCCAGAAAACCGATAGTGATGAGATAACGCATTGATTGTGGCAGAATTGAACGTTCAAAAAATTCGAAAAAAACACCAATAATAAACAGCCCGATAAAATTGGCGGTCAACGTCCCCCAGGGAAACGCATTACCAATAATTTTTCCGATAAATTTAGCGATGCCAAACCGCGCCAGCGCGCCAAGAGCTCCGCCTGATCCAATAAGTAGTAGATTGTTCAATATGTTACCTCATCAATTAAAATTTATACACATATTCAGCTTCGGCGGCGGCTCTTCCTTCTTGACCTGAATGCCTGTAGACTAACATGTGTCATAAAATTTGATATTTATGCCATCCAAATAAATAATGCTATTTCCATTTTATACATTTGTCTTCTATAAAGTGCTCCATATCCTTGATATAATTTTTTTTTTGGCAGCGTTTTTTCCAATCATCCAATATACGGCTGAAGGTCTCGCCAGCCATTTCTGGAGCTTGGGCGATAAAATCCTCATCTACGTAATCCTCGAACTCATAAAGCGCCAGCAAAACGCCCTTGCAAAATTCCATTTCTGATTCATACATCTGTAATTGATGGTACCTTTTCATTTGTTCTTCATATTCATGGCAAACATTCTCCAACATCTCAAATGCAACTTCTCCAGGATCATGATAGCCGTCTCGCCGCCGTCCAGAATGATCATAAACGTCATCGACATTCAAGCTACTCAGGTCTAAACCAACTTCTGAGCAAACCTCATTGCAATCAACATTAATTAACTGCTCCTTGATTACTACTTCAATTTTTTTTCTAATTTCAGAATCAGAATTCCAGAGTGACCTAAGTACTTCAGATGCTTGAATCGCAGTTATTTGGTCTATAAGATTATTCTTTTTCATTTTCTTTTTTTCCAAATAGATTTCAAAACTATTATAATCGAATAAAAATCACCTGACACATTTCATTCCTGCCACTTTTGCGGCAAAATTCTCGTTAAAATGCACAATATGGTGCCGACACGCCGGCATCATCAAAATACCTTCCACCGTTTTCTTACTCCAGAAATCAAGCAGCCAGTTTGCAGCAGGTACATCGTCAACCCCACCCTCAGCACGAATACGCTCAATATCTTTCATTGCCACCTTCTTTTTAACGTCCCTGAATTCAAGGGATTGAATGATTTTCTGCGACTCGACACCAACCTTCAGCAGGTACGCGCGTAGCGCATCGATATCGATCTTCGCGCTCATGGTAAGAATTTCATCTGCGGCCAATGAGTTCCCCGTATGATCAATACCTGCATGTATCGCATCATTAAATCGTTCTCTAACATACAATTGTGACGATTTTGCAACCAGTAGATTCATAGTCATATCCTCAATGCGTGTCGAATGCCACACCCCATAAAGCACAGTGCGCCCTTTTTTGTTAACCGCAGTGCGGGCAACCTTTTCGGTTAAACCATCAAACAGTGCATCTTCAAATGAGATGCTTTTTTTGCCACACAATTTTGATGAATAAAACCGGGAATGCATATCGAGAAACACCCGTTTTCCTTCATCGAACGTTCGTTCTTTTGAGAAGTGATCCTTGACGTTTTTAATCTCGATATTTAGTTCAGAAACATCAATTTTCATTTTTGTTATTCACCAATCCCCATCAATTGTTTCAACCGCCTGGCATTTTGAACTGCCTGACCCTTTGAATGGTTGTTAAACACCACCAGAACGACGGACGTTTGCACCACCATGGTGCGTATCCTCTCCGCCCACTCATTGAGTTCGGTGTCGCTATACAGGTAATCATAACGACTTACGTTGTCGCCACTCCACCAATTCTCCCTGTTGCGCCCATGGAAACGTACATAACCAACCGACTTCGATGTAACAACCGCTTCCGGTTTCATTAATCCATCAATCTGCGGCTCATCAACATTTACCACAGCAATGTTACGACTGGTGAGCTCATCAGTGACCGACTTTCGCTGCCACTCACAGTTGCGAAACTCTATTGCAAGCGGCACAGTTCCAAAACCATTGCAGACCATATCAAGTGCAAACCGGTTTTCTGAGGTGTAATGGAAACTGAAAGGGAACTGAAGAAGCACCACCGCGAGTTTCCCGGCTGATGTTACTGGATCTATTCCTTTAAGAAAATTATCTATTTCATTATTTATCAATAGTTTATCGATACTGTGCGTAATTGTCTGATGCGCCTTAATCGAAAACTGAAAGCCTGTACCTGTTCTGTTAACCATCCCCTGGGTCTGTTTTGCGGCAGGCATGCAGTAATAGGTGTAGTTTAATTCAACAACATCAAACTCTTGCGAATATACCTCAAGGAAATCGGCTTTACGGGTACCTGGTGGATACAATATCCCCAACCAATCCTCATATGAATATCCGCTGGTACCGATTTTTATCGACATATTTAAATCTCCCTTTTTTGGTGTGCCTTTCGGGCACGATAGCACGATGCATCACCGGTGTACAGACATGCGCGAGGCGTGGTGATGCGAGGTGGCGCGATATGGGGCAATTGCGGTGGTGGCCACATGCGGCAACGGCCCGTATGGCCATTGCAATCAAAATGATACGTATGATGCGGCCTCTTCGCGGTATTTGCGAACCATCGGAAGGGCATCCACTCGGCAGATTCTGCTCTGCTTACGTAACAGTATGATTTTTTTCACGGTTTCGGGCCCAATCCCCGGTACACGCAGAAGACTCTGCTTATCTGCCCGATTAACGTTCACCGGATAAAACTCCGGATGACGCTGCGCCCAGACCCTTTTGGGATCTGTATCTAATGATAAATTCTGATCCCGGTCGAAAAATATATCCGTTTCTTCAAAACCGTACTGACGAAACAGAAAATCGACCTGATACAGACGATGTTCTCTCACAAACCCCTGATCTACCCTCTTAAGATACTGATTTTCACCAGGAATATGACTATCACCTAAACCCTTCTGATACGATGAATAGTAAACACGATTCAGTTTTAGTTTCTTATACAATCCAGCCGTATACCGTACAATCTCCGAATCGGTCTCATCTGAAGCTCCGACAATGAATTGCGTCGTTTTTTTCACTTTTGAAAATCGGGGTTCTCCCGAAAATTTACTTATCTGCTGAAGCGGCCCGATAATATCCCGCAGATAATTTTTTTTCACCGACAGCTTACCGAACCGATGCTCCCCGGGAGCCTCAATATTAATCGACACCGCACTGGCCAGACTCATAGCATCTTCAATAGCAGCATCTGATGCCCCCGGTATCACCTTTAAGTGAATGTAACCCTTATACTTATGCGTAGATCGCAATATACGGGCAGTGTCATTAAGCATCTCCATAGTCCTGTCGGGTGTCCCGACAACACCGGAACTCAAAAACAACCCGAACACCTTCTTCTGCCGCACATAATCGAGATACAGTTTCGCCATATCATCAGGTGAGATTGTGCAGCGCGCATTGTCGGTATCACTGCGGTAAGGACAATAACCGCAATCATTTACGCATACATTCGACATCAGCGTTTTGAGCATCACTGAATACCCGCCCCCCGGAAGTGATACCGGATACAGCCAGGCCCCATCACTGCCCCTCTGCCGTCGATCGCTGCTGCTGGTCCCGCAGGCACAGGCAAGATCATACTGTGATGCATCAGAGAGCAACTGAAGCTTTTCGTGGGTATCCATACATCAATACTTTCTGATTACGCCCACAAGCTTTCCGGCAATCTGAATCGAATTTACCGAACTGAGCACAATATCCGCATAATCCGGATTTTCGGCACGAAGCAACACCATGTCACGATCACGTATAAATCGCTTTAAAGTAGCATCACCATCTATAATAACAACAACCACTTCCCCATTATCTGCAGTTGACTTTTTACGCACGACAACGATATCGCCATTCAATATGCCCATGCCGGTCATACTGTTGCCTTTCACCCGAAGCGCAAAAAGATCATTACCTCTGAATATTGAACGGTCCAGCGTAATATACCCATCAACATTCTCAATCGCTGTGATAGGCAACCCCGCAGCTACAGAACCAATGAGTGGAACTCCATATTCCTCCACCTCTTCCTTTACAACATTTTCACGACTCTCCACCACAGCAGCTTCATCTATAAACTCGATACCTCGGGCTATACTGGGAGTAATGCGAATATACCCCTTTTGTTCGATCAACTGTATGTGTTGACGGGCATTGTTGGGACTCTTGTAACCAAGCCCGGCAGCCACCTCCCGAACCGTTGGCGGATATCCGTTCTTATCACGGAACGATAACATGAAATCATAAACTCGCTGCTGCTCAAATGTCAGTTTTAGCATTACTCAACCCCTTGAAATTTATTTCTGCAATCTCCAATTTACCTACCTGTTATCTATATAAAAAGTTCAAAGTTCAAGAGTTCAAGAGTTCATGCATTTCTGATTTTCTCGCACTCAACACTCTCTACTCAACACACCCCACCCGACACTTGCCCCCTGAACCAGTATCAAGACAAACCGCTCAATCCCTTATAGCTTATAGCCTTCAACCCAGAAACAGTGAACCTGCAAACGATAAAATAAAAACTAACCTGTGCCACTACTTGATGCAATTTATCTCACTTGTTATAATACATTACCATTCACTTGCAAAAAAAGAGCATTGAGTTCGCTTGCAGGTTGGCAAGAAACCCTGCAAGCGACACTCCCTGCCCCAGGTGTATATCTATTGCACTATCAATTGGTTGCACTCTCAGGAACTGCGCAAAAATTACTTGGCAGCCTCATACTCTACCAATTAATTTTCGCGCAGGCCCTTAAATATCTTCCCGGCAATCACCAACCGGCGCTCTCCACCCGCCCCAGTCACAAACCCGCCCTTCATACTGAACCCTGCAGCTGATACATCTGTTTTTTTTACCACCACAGACCTGCGAGCTGAAACCCGCTCCTCACGTGGCGACCACAACCTCAGTGGGTGAAAAAGTGGTAATACCATTTGTGACCCAACCACTGCCGTACCATAATCACATTCCAATCGCATAATACCTCCATTGTTATTACTCTCTTAATATACTGCCTTTATGAACAGTATGCAAGAAAAAAATGTTCAAGAGAACAGTATTTTTTTACAACACATGTACATGTTGCAAAATTTATTGCAATACCACAATTGCAACACTATACAACATCCATACCGTTCATCAGTTATATTAATAGGGTGCATAAAAGATGAAGTGCCTTCTGGCATGCAATATGCATAATTGTCTTGCGAAATTATAGAATGATTTTGAATACAAACTGAAATGAAGGAGTATCCATGAATAGAGCGGTTAAATATATCTTTTCAGGAGCAATCCTGACCACACTGTTACTTGCCCTGTCGTGTGGTGGCCAATCCGATGCCAAAAAAGACAATCAGAAGGACCCGGTTTCACAGATCCTTTCCGGACAGGAGTTTGACAGTATTATAAAGAATACCAAAGAGACTCTGATGGTGTTCGATCTTTATGCTGACTGGTGCGGTCCCTGCAGACTTCTTGCTCCTGTCTATAACGAGCTTGCAGCAACACATGGCCAGAAAGTCAAATTTTATCGGGTGAATGTCGACAAAACACCTGATGTTGCATCGGCATTTCAGGTACAGGCGATACCCTATGTGGTCTTTGTACGCAACGGAGAGCTGGTTCATGCAATCGCCGGACTTAATCCTAAAGAAACGTATGAAAAGGTGATAACCGCCTGCGGTTCAGTCGGATCCAATGATGATTGCCGGAAGAATCTTGAAAGCATACTCTGATTTTAAAACTGGTAAAGAAATTAATCAATTCGCATAGCAACAGGAGAGCATTCACATGCCAGTCAAAGTTATTGTTTCGCATTGCCCACAGAACCATCCATGCCCCGCAATCCGCCGTTGTCCGGTCGGTGCCCTCAAACAACAAGGGTTTGATGTTCCAACTGTCGATAATGAAAAGTGTATCGACTGCGGGAAATGTACAAATTTTTGTCCGATGGGCGCTTTGGTACTTGAAAAGAAGTAATTGAACCCAACAACTAATTGGGGTATAATACGTATTAATCCGACTTGAACTAACATGAATTATAGGTAATGGACCAATTTTTATAATTTTCACTATTTTTTACGAATAAAAGTTAGAATTTTGTTATATCGAATTTTTTATAGACATTACGTATCGCACATACTATTTTAGTCGGCCGTTGAGATATTTTGGCATCCCCACTAAAGGGCATCAGAACAAATCTTGCGGTTAAAGATTATAATTGCTCCCTGGAAGCACATTCGTGAGATCAGGCATCATAGGGAGACAGGATTTTTTTCCGGATGTTCTTTACAGCTCCGGAAGTAAACTTAGTTTTATTAAACGTGAAACGTTTTCATAGGTGAAAGGTTTTACAGGTATGACTTACAACCTTGCGAAGATGCGCAATATCGGTATCAGTGCGCACATTGACTCAGGAAAAACTACACTCTCAGAGCGCATTTTGTTCTATTGTAACAAAATTCATGCGATCCATGAAGTTAAAGGCAAAGATGGTGTTGGTGCAACAATGGACTCCATGGAACTGGAACGTGAACGTGGTATCACAATCGCTTCCGCCGCAACAAATGTTGAGTGGAAAGACTATGCGATCAATCTGATCGATACTCCGGGACACGTTGACTTTACCATTGAGGTAGAGCGCGCTCTCCGTGTTCTCGATGGAGCTATTCTGGTTCTATGTTCTGTTGGTGGCGTGCAGTCACAATCAATCACAGTTGACAGGCAATTAAAAAGGTATAAAGTTCCCCGTCTTGCATTTATCAATAAATGTGACCGTTCAGGAGCTAACCCTTTCAGAGTAACCGAACAGCTCAGGGAAAAACTTGGTCATAATGCAATCATGATACAGATCCCTATCGGCCTTGAAGAAAAGCTTGAAGGTGTTGTTGATCTTGTTACTATGAAAGCTCTCTATTTCGATGGAAAAAATGGTGAAATAATCCGAGAGGAAGAGATACCTGCAGAACTTCAGGAACAGGCGGCAGAGAAACGTGATGAACTGATCAATGCTGTTTCATTGTATTCAGACGAACTTGCAGAAGCCTACCTCGAAGGTACAGAAACCGTTGAACAGATCAAAAATGCAATCAGAATCGGAACACTCTCACTGGACCTTACTCCGGTCCTGATGGGATCTGCATACAAAAATAAAGGTATCCAGGTGCTTCTGGACAGTGTTCTTTCGTACCTGCCTTGCCCATCTGATGTTGAATACACAGCTCTCAATATCGATAAGAATAATGAAGAATTCCTGATTAAACCTGATCCGGCAGAACCACTTATTGCTCTTGCATTCAAACTTGAAGATGGACAGTATGGTCAGCTTACGTATATCCGCATTTATCAGGGATCGATCAAAAAGGGTCTGGAGTTGATCAACACACGCTCTCAGAAAAAATTTAAAGTTGGTCGTCTGATCAGAATGCATTCAAATTCAATGGAAGATATCAATGAAGCATACTGCGGAGATATTGTTGCGCTCTTTGGAATTGATTGTGCTTCCGGAGATACATTCACTGATTCAAGTATCAATGTGTCCATGACCTCAATGTATGTTCCGGAACCGGTTATCTCTCTGGCAATCAACCCGAAAGATAAAAAATCCGCAGACAATCTTTCCAAAGCTTTGAACAGGTTTACAAAAGAAGACCCTACGTTCAGAACTTTCGTTGATGCAGAATCTAACGAAACAATCATCAGAGGTATGGGCGAACTTCATCTCGAAATCTATATTGAACGTATGCGACGTGAATATAAAATCGAAATCGAAACCGGTAAACCGCAGGTAGCATACCGCGAAACTATTACACAACCGGCAAGATTCGATTACACTCACAAAAAACAGACTGGTGGTTCGGGACAATATGCACGTGTTGCCGGTATTATGGAACCCCTGGCTGACAAGGACTATGAATTTGTTGATAATATCAAAGGTGGAGTTATCCCCAACGAGTTTATCGGTTCCTGTGATAAAGGTTTCAAACAGTGTCTTCCAAAGGGAAGAATTATCGAGTTCCCTATCGTTGGTGTTAAAATGTCTATCGATGATGGTAACTACCATCCAGTGGACTCATCCGATATAGCATTCCAGCTTGGTGCTATTGGCGGATTCTGGCAGGCGTTTGAAAAAGCAAAGCCAGAGATTCTTGAACCGATAATGAAAGTTGCAGTTGAAGGCCCGACTGAATTCCAGGGTAATATTCTTGGCAGCATCAACCAGCGACGTGGTATTATTGTAAGTACTACAGAAGAAAGCAACTTTTCATGCGTTGAGGCTGAAGTACCATTGAGTGAAATGTTTGGTTATTCAACTGTACTTCGCTCTCTGACACAAGGTAAGGCAGAATTTACGATGGAATTTCTCAAATATGGAAAAGTTCCAAACTCAATAGCCGAACAGCTGAAAAAAGAATTTGAAGAACGAAAGAAAAACGAGGCTAAAAAGAAATAAAGGAGTTGGGTCCATGGTTAAAAAAGAACTTGTTACCAGAAGCCCCTTGAGAATTCTGGAAAAGTCTACTCACGGTGGCGTCGGAAAAGGCAACATCGGAATTATTACTGCCCGTAAGGGTGTTGGGAAAACAGCATGCCTTGTTCACATTGCTACCGACCAGCTTTTTCAGGGCAAGCATGTGATACATGTTTCATTTGCAACGGATACCAGCCATATTGTAGCCTGGTATGAAGATATCTTTCAGGAGATCTCTCATAGATACAACCTTGATGATGCGATGGAAGTTCACGATGAAATCACAAAAAATCGAGTCATCATGAATTTCCGTCAGGATGGGATCACAAACGAGCAAATTATCCGAAGTCTTCGTTCAATGATTAAAGATGGCCATTTTCAGGCTGATATTGTAATTATTGATGGTTACGATTTTTCAAAAATCAGTGCTGAAGATTTTCATCCGTTTAAAGAGTTTGCAGAAGAATTGAAAATTGAAATCTGGTTCAGTGCCACACTGAAAAAAGAGGGACAAACATACGACAGCAAGGGTATACCAACTCTTCTCTCCCCTTTTTCAACCTTGATTTCCATTATCATTCACCTTGAATCAAAAGAAGATCATATCCATCTGAAATTGATCAAGGATCATGAACTCGCACCATCTTCTGATTTACATCTTAAACTAGATCCACATATTCTTCTTATCGCACAAGATGACTGATTTCAAAAGGACAGATTCAATCTGTCCTTTTTTTTATTCCAAATCCTGAATTACAGTGTATAATTAAAACTGATTTGTTGTTATCGGTTGTACGTGAGTTTATTTGTTGTATATACTACAAATAGTGGTTGAACCACCTGTTCCGTGTATTGTATCATGCAGAAAATTACAAGTATTACACTTTTTTTCCTTTTTTTGTGGTGTTTTTATAGCGTCGCACTGGAAAAACGACAGGAATTTTCTATTCCATTAGCTAAACTCAGTGTTGGTACCGATAACATCAGTGGTAAGTACAATAAAGTGAAAATTGTCTACTCAGATGAAAAAGTACAAGCCATTATCACTGCAGAAAATGATATAGGTATAAAAATTACCAATAAAGGTTCTGAAAAATCATTATTCAGGGAAGATGCATCCAGATCATATGAAATTTCTCGATTTGAAGCCCAGGAGATAGGAAAAGTATGTAAAAGTTTGATTCATACCCTTGAAATATTTGAACGTGATCTTAAAGATGCAAAGTTTGATCAGATCAGATACCTTGATGGCTATTTTCCGAAATTTTTGAAAAATTTCAAGATACTTCTCCAACTGGCGCAAGGCAGTACTGAATTTCGTCAAATAAACAAGTTGATTCCTGATGCTGCTTTTGATATTTCTCTGAGTTCACCAAAAACTGATGTAAGAATAAAAAGGTGGCAGCTTCAACCGGAATATATAATGAAACTCAGAATTACAGCAAAAGAACTTATTTACCAGCTCAAGGAATGGGAGTCAAAAGAGCTGGCAGGCAGAAAGATTCCAGATGTCACTAAAGCCGCAAAAGCAGAACAGATATTGGATCTTTTCATTAAAGTGTACTTCGGCCCCCCCCTTACAAATCCTGCCGATTCAAAAAAAATTGAGAGCCTGAGACAGAAGTAGCACCAGAAATTTCAGTTAGTTGTTCCAGAATTTAATGACAATATGTTATTTTTGATAACGAAATCTTTGCTTTATTGATTTTCTGAACATATTTCTAATACAAAAAAAACATATTCTGGCAACGGTTCCATTTTAACAAATAGTCTGGTAAAAAGATAATGAATCTAAAAATCGGTCAGATCCTTAAACGAATGTACCAGATTGAAGATTCAATTCTTGAAGCATCAGCGATTGCCGCCAAAGAGCAGTTAAAAAAAATTGGTGAAGTGTTAATTGCAGAAAAACACATTGACGAAAATCAATTCTACCGTGCGCTGGCCGAGCAGTTTTCAATGGATTTCATGCCCTACGTTGAAAACATCGTCAACTTTGACCTTTTACGGGACCTTCCATTCGAGTTGTTTAAAGATGGACGGTGTCTTCCGTTAAATTCCACAGATCAGATTTTAAGTGTAGCAGTTAAGGACCCTCTCGATCTCGATATCATCTGCCTTGCGGAGCTGCTGTGCGAATTGAGTATAGAATCGATATTGTGTACACCATCAGAAATGGACCGATTGAAGATAAAACTGCTTGAGGGGGATTCCAAATTCCGCCAGTCAGCAGGAAAACTCTCCAAAGAGTACGAACGACAACAGTCACTTTCCGATGATGCACTTTCGGTTGAGGAGATGAAACAGCGGACGGAAGCTGAACCTGTTGTCAAGATGGTATCGTTAATTTTTGATGAAGCGGTTAAGCTTGGTGCATCAGATATTCACATCGAGCCATCCGAACATAATGCGATCGTCCGTTTTCGTATTGATGGCATGCTTCGTCAACACTCAGAACTTTCCAAATGGATGTATTCACCGTTCACATCACGAATAAAAATACTTGCAGATTTAGATATTGCAGAAAAACGGGTTCCTCAGGATGGTCGCATCCGTTTCGCTGTGGAGGGTGGCTTATTTGACTTTCGCGTATCTACGCTTCCAACACATTTTGGCGAAAAAACAGTTATACGAATCCTGAAACATGATATGGGACTACTCGACATACGAAACCTCGGTATTTCAACCGACGACCAGGAAATTATCTCTGAACTGATCGAAAAACCTCAGGGAATGGTTTTTGTTACAGGACCGACCGGTAGTGGTAAAAGTTCCACACTGTTTGCCTGCCTTAATCGTATAAAGCATAAAGCGATCAATATTACTACGATCGAAAACCCGATCGAATACAAACTTGACGGAGTAAATCAGGTTCAGATTAACGAAAAGGCTGGTGTCACCTTTGCATCTGCCTTGCGTTCCATTCTCAGACAGGACCCCGATGTCATTCTTATCGGTGAAATTCGAGATACCGAAACAGCCCAGATCGCCGTGCAATCGTCACAAACGGGTCATTTAGTCTTCTCTACACTGCACACCAATGATGCGTTATCGGCGATTACACGGTTAAAGGATCTTGGTATTCCGGGATTTCTGATTTCTTCATCGATACTGGCTGTAATAGCGCAGCGCCTGGTGAGAATCCTGTGTAATCATTGTAAAGTCGAGACAGAAATCAATGATGAACAGCGCAAAAAATGGGAACAACTTCTGGGTAATCACCCCATCCCGCGTTCATATATTGCTCGCGGCTGCAAAGCATGTGGCAATATCGGTTTTAAAGGACGAATGGGAATTTTTGAAATAGTCACCATCAACGAAAAATTAAGAACTCTGATAGCCGAAAATGCACCCGAAACAACAATCAGAAGGGCGCTGCGGGAAAACGGGTTCAAGACACTGCTCCAGGATGGTATCAGTAAAGTTGAGCAGGGTCTGACATCGATCGACGAACTTCTTCGTGTCGTTCTTATCGAAGACATTATCCAACAGGAATAAATTACATGAAACGCACTCTCCACCCACTTCCGTTTTTGCTTTTTTTCTTTATTGCTCTTGTCGGCACAAATCTGACTGTTGCGCAAACTGAAGAGAAAAAATTAACAATCGATGTTAAAGATACTGATATCAAGGATGTAATCAGAATTATATCCAAAGGGTATGATATCAATATACTTCTCGATCAGGATGTTTCCGGGAAAGTCACGCTGCACCTTGTTGACGTACCAATCATGGAAGGTTTACGAAGCATCGCTGCATCCAATGGCCTTGAAGTCATCCAGGATGGTGCCGTTTTTAAAATAAAGAAAACCTCCGGTGAAAAGCGTTCGATGATCCGTTATGCAAACGATAAGCTCACGGTTGATGTACAGAATATGGATGTCAAGGAGTTTCTCAAAGAGCTTTCATCAAAAACAGCGGTCAGCATTGTTCCTGATGCTAAAGTTGATGGGAAAGTTACCGGGAAGCTCTATGAAGTGTCTCTTGATGACGGGATACGTGCGATACTTGAAGGTAACGGATTTAAAATAACACGACGAAGAAACATCTATCAGGTGGAAACCAACGAAACAACACCTGCAAATTCCGGCGTGGGCATGCGTTATAACAACGCGAGATCTTCAGGTGGATCAAAATTCCGTGTAGAATACAATGATGGCAAGATCACGCTCGATGTTTCCAACGGCGATCTGGAAGATGTCATCCGCTCAATAGCTGAGCAGAGTGAAGCTGAAATTGTTACCTATGGCAGTCTTAAAAGCGAAATTAACGCGAAACTCAATGATGTACCACTTACTGAAGCGCTTGCGTTGCTTCTTGGGGGAACACGCTTTACATTCGTGCAGAAAGATAATGTCTTACTTATTGGTGATCGTAATACGGCTACACCATCTGGTCAGGCGCTCTCAAAATCAGAACTTATCCATTTGCGCCATATAAAAGCGGATAACATACCGGCAATTCTTCCAAAAGATATTCCCACAACAAATGTACGGGTGATCAAGGAACAGAATGCACTGCTCATTTCCGGTACTTCTGAGGATATTGTTCAGGCCAGAGAGTTTCTTAAAACGATTGACATCCCTACCCCACAGGTGCGAATCGATGCTGTCATCGTTGAATTCAAAGACAATCTGGATAAAGAATTCGGCATCCGCACCGGCAGGGTACCTGCACTCAAAGACAGCTCTTATGTGATCACACCATTTCCCGAACATTCCTACTATAAAGGTTATCAGCACTTTGAACTTGGCATGAGCGGAAAATTTATCAGGGAGCTCTGGAATGGAATGTTTCCAAAAAACATGAGTTTTATTAAAAAAGTCTTTTCTGAAGATTTCTGGGCAATATTGCGTTTTCTTGAAACCCAGGATAAAGCAAAAGTCCTCGCACAACCCTCCATTCTAACTCTTAACGGAAACAAAGCATCGATCGATGTCAGCGAAACACAGTATTTTAAAGTGACTACCGGTGTAAACGAGAATCTTACATCACGTTTTCAACCGATTAAATTCGGTATTCAGCTTGACATCGTCCCATGGATTTCGCAAAGTGGACAGATCACTGCAGAAATTACTCCGAATGTCTCTAACTCAGAAAAAACCAATAATGAAGGGTATCCCAACGTTTCGACACGCTCAATTACAACCACTGTACGGCTTAACGATGGTGAAACACTGGTACTTGGTGGTCTTGTAAAGAATCAGGAAACTGCGTTCAACTATAAAATTCCGATTCTTGGCGATTTACCAATTTTAGGAATATTTTTTAAACATTCCGGAAAGACCCGCACAAAATCAAATCTGGTAGTATTTATTACCCCTCACATAGTTACCGACAATCAGCACATCGATCTTGAACGGGAAATTGAAAAATATGATCTTCATGATAAAAATATTATCGAGAAGAAAATTTACAAAGGTATCCAAAAAATTGGCAAACGTATTTCCGGTTCATCAGACGAAAAAGACAAGGTCTCTGATTCAACACTGATAAATGACAGTGACACAAGCACTGTATCCGAAGATAAGCCGATTGTACCTTCTCCCGCGACCAATGAAACTTCTGCATCACAGGAACAGGTGAATGCTGCAACGGTAGCAGAGAAAAATAAACGTGATACTCAACCTGAGGACCAACAGGACTCCGCGACACAGCAGAAATGAAAGAAAAAATATGAATACATTTCATGGAATTACTGCTACGTCAGAGGGAACGTATGTACACGTTACAGCGGTCAAAACAAAATCCGGCTGGAAACTGACTGGTAAGAGACGCTGGCAGATCGGGGACCTGCTTAAAAATTCTCTACTGTTTACAAAACTGATCAATCTTGGTATTGAATGCAAATGGATCCGTTCTTTGCCGGATGATTTCACCCATCTGGTCACCTCTTCTGAGAGCTCGTATCTTTCGCCATGTATTCATCAGTCGCATTTGAAATTCCATACCCGGTATCTCGAAAAGAACCTTAACCAATGCTATCCGGATGATGCGTTTCTTTGCACAATACCACTCTATTCAGCAGCAACTGCATCTCCAGATTCTTTTATCTCTATTTTCAAAGATGACAATCTCCTGAAAATTGGTATTATCTGTAACAGGAAGCTTTCAGCCGTTTTCACTCTCCCCTCGCTGCTGTTTGGTCAGCTGAGCGGATATCTCGAAAGGATCCGTCGTTACTGGAATACGATAGCATTCAAGGAGGGTTTCCCATCGGTTGTATATACAATTAACAATCAGGATATCCACCCCGGAGAACAGTTTTCACTTAAAAACATTCCGGTTCCGACAAGTGATACAGCAGAAATTAAAGCTTTTGGTGTCGCACTCTGCTCGCTTGATCAGGTTGTACCATCGCTTTACGGACCAACAAAAACCAGTAATTCCCGATTTTTCAGAACAGCAGTATATGCCCTTTCTGCAGGCCTGGTGATTTGTGGTCTTATTACAACCGGATACATCTATTTTGATATATTTACTAAAAAACAGGCTCTCCATAACTGTGAAATCGAATATAAAAACATTCTAAATAACAACAATGAAATCAGAACGCTCACTGCAACCGGAGAATCGCTTGCAAAAAAAATTCTGCGGATTCAGAAATTTGCAGCAACTCCAACACAATGGAACCGTTTTCTTGAGTTGATCGGATCAATACGCCCGGGAACTCTCCATTTTGACCGTTTTGCATCAGAACAGCGTTCTGAAAGCAGGAACACTATTTTGATCGCGCTCACAGGTTGGGCTGATACAGAAACGACCGTTACCAATTTCATTCAAAAACTGAATAAACCTGACTTTGTCAGTAATGTATCATTGTCAACACTTGAACGAGATAAAAAACTTAACAAGATCAGATTTAAATTATTATGCAGCGTAACATTATCGGGCAACTGAACTCGGAAGCTCTACCAATATTTACACTCTGTCTTGCACTGCTCATAACAGCATCACTGCTGAACTATATGATCGTGCCTCAGTGGCATGAAGCTCAGAAGGTCAGCACTGAACTCAAAAAATACAAAGCGCTTATTTCCTCAGAAAATGGTTTTGCTCAAATTAAAAGTGAAATCGAATCAAAAAACAGACATTTGATCGAAAAACTGGATACAATCTCCAATTCACTTTCCAATACACAGGATCTTGCAGGATACCTGGAACTGCTTATCACAAAAGGGAAAACGCATGATATCCGTTTTGTCAAAATGCAGCCACAACCAGAGGTAAAAAACCAGGATTACACGTTCTTCCCCATACTGCTCGAAATGTCAACTACGTATAACTCTCTGGGCCACTTCATCTCATCACTCGAAAAACTACCCTACTACTTCAAAGTCGAACGGCTTGCAATAGAATCACGTGCATCAGGACGAATTGATGTAAAACTGATGGTTACCAGCATTATCCCGACACGGGAGGAACAATGAACGAATTACTTAGCAAGCCATACATCCTTCTCATTCTCTCTTTGATCTGCTGTGTGGGGACGTTTACACTTATATCCAGAATGTCCAATGAATTTATTCAATTTTCAGCGAAATCAACAGCGCACTCATCAAAGATTGAAAATGAGCGCTTTAAAATCATCGACATGGCTCTTAATGAGGTGGTTAATCAACAATTTTCTAATTATGCAGGTGATTTCGAGAATCCATTTCAGAGCGGCCCGTCTAAGGCAAATCAGGCTTATGGAAACAGTCAGACAAAACCCAAAGAACCCGAACGCATACCTCTCACACTCAAGGGAATTCTCTCCAACGAGCGTCCACTTGCGATACTCGAGAATAACAATGGCCGCACATTCATCAGAGGTGTAGGCGACAGTGTCGAAAATCAACGTATATTGGCCATTTCAGGTTCAAAGGTCACTATACTTGATGGTAAAAGTAAATATGATATAGTAGTCAAAGAAGAGTAACAGGAGCTTTTTTCATGCTCCAGTATATGAAACGATCAACGTTCTCAAATATATCCGGAAACGCCCTCCCACTCGTACTTTTCTTTTCAGCAATCGGCCTGATAATTATACTTTCCTACATTTCCCAGCAGCTGTTAATCGCCAAACCATCACTGTCATCTCAATCATCTACACAAGCGCTGTTTAATGCACGAAGCGGGATCTATAAAGCATTTGACATCATTACCAATGGTACAAATACTGATACACTGGCAACAATTGAAGCAAAATCGTGGGGCGATGACCTCCTTAAACCAGATTCACAGCAATCAGAAGATGAATTCGATGAGACACCTAAGGAGTTGAGCTTATATGCAAACGATTCATTTGGTAATTGTGAAATTACATTGATTCCCTACGGGAGCTTTTATGAGCTGAAAAGCGCAGGTATATTTGGAACCTGTAAACGGACAGTGACTGCACATCTTGGTGGAAAAATTCCGGCATATCCTGATACGGTTTGCATTCTGATGAATGCTCTGCCCTGGGAAGGGAGTGATCCCCGGGGGACGGTTGTAAATAATCCAATCCAGGATTCCACATCAAATTCAAAATCGCTGGAAAAACTTCTTTCCGATTACAATGAAGTACTTCAGGTATTTGACACACTCCTTCCCCAGCAGCCACTCAACATCTTTGGCTCACGGGATCTCAATAAAATCAAGGATACGATCAACGGAGATTGCACCATCGATGGGCGAACTTCAAAATGCAGCTGGAATGAGCAGAGGACTCTCTATATAAATGGTAAACTCACCATTATCGGTGATGTAAAGATTCAGAATGTATCATTTGTCGTTGCCGATGATATCATTTTTTCGGAAGGAGCATCGATCAAAAACGCATCGGTGTATACATCAAGAGGCTTATTTATCGAAAATAACTCATCATTCAGTGGTGATGCTATTGCGTTACGCAGTATCGCTGTTTACGATGAAGCAACCGTTCTCAATAAGAGTTCACTGGTTGTTGCCGGTACCTCAACCAGCAGCAGTCCCATTTCAGAAGCAGCACCGACTGATAGCAGCACTGTTCCAGATCGTTCCACCACCACTAAGAGTAAAAAAGATTCGCTTAAATATGCCATTTATATAGAAAATCGTGCGATTATCGATGGCGTCTGCATAGCGTTGGGAACTCCCGGTTCGGTGAAAACAGGTCCGGAAACGAAAGTGACCGGAATCATCTGGGCAAAAAATCAGGTGTGTCATCAGGGCTTGATGGAAGGGTGTATCAAAGCCGGGAGAATGATCGATTGCTCTGTTCCCGATGTATCAAATCTGCCAACGATCTCGCCCGGAGAAAAACAACCAGCTCCGCAACCTGCAGGAAGTAATAGTATGACAGGCTCGATAAAACCACTGGAAACCATAGCTCAATATAAAGTCCCATGTTTTACTGATGATCTTGCAATAATAGAATGGAAAGAGGAATGATTACTACCAGCAGACAGTCACGACTTGTCAAAAAGGGCATACAGCATAATTGCAGCGGATTTACTGTCCTTGAAGTGATCATTGCAGTGTTTATATTTGGCTGTATCTCTGCAGCGCTGGTTAAAACCATGATTACTGCCGATCGTATCAGAGGACGATCTGCATTTATTTCCGATTCGGTAATGCTTGCACAAAACGAAGTTGAACGATTGAGGAATGCCGCAAGTTTCAAAACAGAGGTGCTTGATTGTACCTATGTTGCAACAATCAATCAGAAAGAGTATGATATCGAGCGCCGTATTATCTCAAGTGAATATGAATATTTACAGTCAAAAAAGAATACTATTCCGGAAATTGAATTAGCAATCAAACCTGCTAATTCTGATAGTGGATTTGTATATTATCGATTTCTTCAGGGATTTACCTGGTAACTATATGAAACAAACTAATGATATACCATCACAACCAGTTACGACACCAGATGCCTGTAACAGGGTTCGTTTACTGTATAAACTCATGTACAAAAACATCATTTCACCAGTACAATCCCAAAAGGGCGTTACCCTTATCGAACTAATTGTCGCACTTGCCATGACCGCAACACTTTCAATATCTGTCTACTATTTCTGGAACCATATCAACCGCCACACTACAACCTACACCGACAAAGCCCTCTTTTCAAAAGAAGCAAACAGAATCATCACATCGATTATCACTCAGATTCGAAGCGCTAAGGAGGTAATCACCTTTGATTATAACACAATCAACTTCATATCTAAAAACGGGGATACCCTTGCCTACAGGTACGATGGCGACAGTCTATTTCTTAACGACCGCAGTCTCTCATTAATCAGCAAAGACGCAAGAATCTCACAGTTCGAAATTACAGATCTTAACGAATCGGTAAGTTCTGAGGCACGCTTTGCATATCTTGAGTTTACATTTTCGATGATCAGCGGGAAGAACGATACTGCTACCTATACGTTATCTGTAAACGTTCCGAAGCCTGCGGAGCGTACAAGTTTTTGGTAGCAGATTTCCAGGTTCCCATTGTTTCGCATTCGCCTCACCCCACATTCGACTACGCTCAGTGCAACGCCTTAGTCCCCCTCTCCAACTAATTGGAGAGGGGGAAAGAGCCTTGAGAGAGATGTTCAGCAAACCGCTTGTCAAGTCACTTCCCCACCTTTCACTTGGCAGAAGTCTCATGGGTGTACTTGAGGAGTATTTTACTGAAGAAAAACTGCGGATCTGTTTTACATTCCAGATTGAATTCAGCATTATCATTCTATACCACTCACAACTTCTTTTTTTCGTGTATTTTATGCTTTTCGTGGTTAAAATGTCCTATCTTATCAGCTCCGTAACACACTCAATATGCTCAGTATGCGGAAACATATCAACAGGTTGAACAATTGACAATTTAAACCGGGTGGACAACACTTTGAGATCCTCAGCAAGTGTCGAAGGATTACAGGACACATAGATGATCTTGCGGACTGATGAATTTATCAGCTCTTCGCATAACTGACGACCAATCCCCTTTCGCGGTGGATCGATTATGACCGTATCGTACTCCTTGCCGGTTAGACGCCTGTGTATCTGCGCTGCATCATCCCTGAACACTTTAACATTTTCAAGTTTGTTGAGACCTATGGAAACTTTAGCCGCTTCTACCGATTTGCCATTCTCCTCAACGCCATCGATACGCTTTACCTTCGATGCAACCCACTGGGTTATGCTCCCTATTCCGCAATAGAGATCAAGCACGGTACTGTCACTATCTACTCTATTTAGCACTTCGTTGTAAAGATTTGGTGTCTGGAACGGATTCACCTGAAAAAAGGTTGACAGTTCAACCTTAAATTTAAGATCTCCCAGTTTTTCCTTTAAATACGGTCTCCCCCATAACACTATCTCCTTATTTCCAAGCACCACATTGGTGGCTCGAGTATTGACATTCTGAATAATACCAACAACTCTGGCTGTTGATGGAAGCTTTTTCTGGATCGCATCGACCAGTGCTCCTGCAATGTTCCTGCTTCCCTCGATTCTATCACCATTTGTCACAAGCCCAAGCAGAATTTCCCCACTTGATGCACCTTTTCGGATAACCACATGGCGAAGTAATCTGTACCCACTTGTTTCATCATATACAGAAACTCTGTATTTCACCGCCCAGTCACGTACACACCAGGCAACAGTGGAACAATCTCTGTCCTGTATTTTACATTCATGTTGATCGATGACATCATGTGAATCACGAGCATAGCACCCTAAAACATTTCGTTTGTTTTTACCTTTCCCCATAGTGCCAAAAGGCAACTGTACCTTATGACGATAAAAGAGATCAGGGATACTCTGGATTATTGGAGCAGTTTCAATCTTGAGTGGAGAAAAAACCGATGCAATGAAACTGTTTTTTTTCTCACACTGCTGCACGTAGGGAATATCAAGTGTTCCGCAGCCGCCGCATTTTGGGAAGTGTTTGCAGGTAATTGTTGTCATTGGTCCTTTTGGTGGTTACTGTTACTTAAAAAACTCTGAATTCGCGAATTTCTCCCCGCCTCTCTCCCCGCCTCTCTCCACCCTGTGGAGAAAGGGGGCTCTACGCATTTCTTCTCTTCCTTCCCCCTCTCCATTCACTAATGGAGAGGGGGATCAAGGGGGTGAGGCGATCGCGAAGAATGAGAATTCTATAGTCTCGCATTCTTCTCCTCGCCTCTCTCCCCAACCCTCTCTCCACCCTGTGGAGAAAGGGGGCTCTATGCATTCTTCTCTTCTTTCCCCCTCTCCATTCACCAATGGAGAGGGGGACCGAGGGGGTGAGGCGATCGCGGAAAAAGCGTAAATCAGCTCACATTCCCAACAAGTTCCTCACTCACCACGATACTTTCAGTTACACCACTCCTATGATGCTTATTTCTCTTCTCATAGAACCGTTCCACCTGAAGACAAAACGCTTCGATCCGCGCTTCGAGGATCTGCGGGAACGGGTTTCCATCAGATTCGATGGTCAGGAATGGAAGATTATTTACATTGTGAAATCCGCTCTTTGCCGGGACTGCATCGATTTTACGTGCGGTTTCCATGGTTGCTTCCGCTGTCATAACTGCCTCGATAACCCTTGTCGGCATGCATGCAAACGGACCAATCGAAATCGCGCCGTGAATTGAGTGGAATATATCCTTGAAAAAACTTCCCGCCACCAGAATCGCTTCACCGGTAAAGCGGATATTGAAAAAATTGGTTCCGTACCGTATCGACTCGGTAACATTTACCGGCTCGTAATTGTACAGTCCCGACTTTGCCATCACGGTTTTTAAACTCTTTTCGTACTTTGCCTGAAGATACCGTTTTGCCTGAAATTCCAGAAATCCAAAAAGATCAAACCGGGCTTCATAGATTCCCTCTTTTACATTGTAATCACAGTAGTTGAGCCATTCCAGAAGCGGCGCTCTTTTGACAACGATATCTCTTACTGCAAGCCGTTCGACAAGATCCTGACACGAAAAATAGTCGCTGCGCACAAAAATCTCTCCGAGCAGTGATACCGTTTTGGCCTGCTTGAGTGGATACCGTAATTTTATCAATGATAATTCTGATACAACTGCGTTCAGCGTTTTAGAAAGGTTTTTACCATTCTGCTCGCTGAACACATCACAAATTTTCTGCCACTGTTTTTCGTAAACTATCATCGCCTTATCATAATCATGCGCAAGCACACGAAGATTATTTTTGATATCCTCCATACATTCAGCAAGTATGACACCTTTGAGAATATTTACCTGCGTGGACATTCCAAAACCGGCATACCCATCCTCATTAGTCATGGTCAGCAGTGCTGTATCGGCGATTTTATTTTTACGAATCAGTTTTTCAAGAAAAACATTATATTGCGTAAAACGGCAGTTTCCACCGCAAGTTGGCATGAAATAAGCGACTTTTTCGTTTTTGTCGGTTCGCTCCTCGATATGTTTAAGAAGACCGCCGGTGGTCAGTATCAGCGGCAGACACTCTTTACATGTTGTATTCGCTCTGCCAAGACGTAACGCTTCCCTGTCGTACACAGGAACAGGATCCGCTTTTATCCCCCCACCCCTGAGAGCCGCAGCGATTACATCACTGTTGAGTTTTCCCATCGATGGAAGCAGGACCTGCACCTTTTTATCTTTGAGATCTTCACAGGTACCATCAGAGGAGATAAATTTCAGTTTATTTTTAACTACCTTGATCTCTGCTGGCGTAAATGCATCATCTTCCTTTTTAACAACACCCACCTTGCGGAAACGTTCGATAATATCCCAGAACGCTTCAATTCGGGTATTGATTCCGGCATCGGCAGTATGGCTGTCCAGTTCAAGTGTCAATGATGGCTTTACATCCATATAATCGCGGAAATAGGTGAGTAAAAATGAATCCGGTCCGCAACTGAAATTGGTGATATACGCTGCAAAAAGCTGCGGATGACCGGCCACAAATTTCGCAGCTTTCATCAGGTTCTGCCCAATTGCCCAGTTTACTTCAAATTCAACATTCTCCTGCTGGTACGGCAGATAATCCCAGGGAATCAGGGTAATTCCCCTTGATGCAAACTTTTCGGGAATCCCCATGTTGGCTTCAGATGCAAATGCATTATAATACCGGCCAAAAAGCACAATCGCCGTTTTCTCCGGATGCATTTCAAGCTCTGCAAGCACTTCCCTGCCCTTATCTTTTATCTTCTGCTGAACACTCCAGTGTGCTTCAACAGCCTTACGGTACGCATCCCTTCCCTCTTTTTCGCTTTTCCCAATATCACATGAGACTTTGACAAACTCCTGTTCCTGCGTGTCAAAGCCCTGTGAAAAATCAAGTATCGGTGAAAGAACTTTTATCGCCGGATCAATATCCTTGAATGCACTTCTGAGATAATAGGGCTCTCCCTGAAGAATCATGCAGGTGCACTGATGTTCCTTGCGGCGGGTGCGGGCATTTTCAACGTAGAGTTCCACTACCGATGGGAGAAAAATGTAATCAGGCTTCTTCTGAACCAGGCTTTTAAATGCTCCATGCGAAATTTCTGCCGGATAGCAGAACGCAGACCGCTTTCTTTTTATCCCATCAGGATCAACACTGTCCGATATTACCAGCTCTGCTCCAAGTGATCTGAAAAATGTCTCATATAAAGGATATAGGGAATGCATGAGAAATGATCTGTTCATGCCGATCTTTGGTGAAGCAGTCGATGCGATTTTCTTTTCATAATTAAAAACAAGCTGTTCACGATTATGTACAAAGTCAAATTGTGAGGAATCAAACTCCAGATGATGAATCAGGT
>JBNKZD010000277.1:0-15371 GCA_050301235.1 Chitinispirillaceae bacterium
TTTAAGGAAAAGGTAAGTGTATCGGTGACCATTATCGAGTCAAACTGATCAAGTACCGTATTAATTTCAATTGGTGACTTTTTACCGGCTATTGTAGTTACAACCAAAGTAATTATAAGTAGAGGAGTTATTTTTGGAAATTTCATCAAGGTCTCCTGATAAAAAAATATCTGCCCGGGAATTTCCGGGCAGATATTCGTGCATCTTCACTCATCTTTAAGGAGGTATGTATCTCGTCCACAATCTTTCGATTGTTTCATAAATATTACGACACTATTTCCCGGATATTGTTATTAAAATAAAAACGTTCCAAATATGGAACGTTTTTTTTAAGAAAATTAAAGATATCTGTTTATGGCTTCATTATAATTGCGAAACTACCATCATTTTTCACAAAAACCAGATCTGTGCCACTAACAACAACATAATATTCACCATCCAGTTTCGGAACTTGAGTGACCCCGGTGAATGTCAAAGTAGGACTAGCTTTGTCCAGAGTGTTTGTACCCTTGCCTGTTAGTGATACGTAGTTAATTGTAGTGAAATTCATCGACATATCATAAATTTGTTTTTGGCTTTTATCCCAGTTGATCTTGAACTCTTTCATAGCGGTGAGATTGGGCGCTGAAGCAGCATCACCTTCAATTTCAGCTGAGTAATATGATTTGTTAACTGATGGCAGCGCAGGTGCTGTAAGGACTTCATATTTTCCGATCAGGTCTGAAGAAGAAGACTCCTTTACAACCACAATCCTTTTTACTGAATCTGCATTTCCAGCAACATCATAAGCGGTGTATGTTAGTGTGTATGTACCTGCAACTTTCCTGTCGACCACACCTTTAACTGAAATGCTGCTTACTGGAATTGTTTTATCGACGTCGTCTGTTGCTGTTGCTCCCGAATCTTTATAGGGCGCTGAAGCACTGACATACACGGTGTCTGGATTCTTGCCCTTAAGTGTTATAACAGGGGGAGTTTTATCTACAGTACCCTCAACAATTTTGACCGTAATGTCCAGGCGTCCTTCGTTATCAGCTTTATCTTTTGCAAGGAGCGCTACTTTGATAGTCCCAACGGTTGAAGTATTTACAGTCTTTGGAAAGGTATATAACGATTCCTTTGGAATTGGACCATCAACATTATCCTGGATTCTTACTTCGGGTACTTTGAACACTGCACCTTTTATTACAGTAACAAGCGTGTCTTTTGGATATAGCAGACTGATCACCGGACCCAATGTATCACCAACAAGAATTGTCCCTTTTCTTCTGACATATCTGGTTTTGGTCGTGATATTCATAGCCTTATCGGATACTGTATACGTAATTGTATACCACCCTGGAGCACTTTTAACAGATCCGGAAACTTTAACCGAATCTGTGATATTTCCATCTTTATTGTCTTCAGCCTTATAACCTAGCTCTTTCCATGTGGCAGTTTCCTCGATAGTAACTGTATCACCACCTGTAAGAGTGATAACCGGGAAAATGTCATCACCAGTCGTGCTCTCAAGAACGGTAATTTTTCTGACAAGTGTGTATTCGTTACCAGCATTGTCACTGACTTTATATGTCAGTGTGTACTCCCCGGGTTTCGCAGTATTTACCTCTCCGGTAACGGTAATTTTAGAGGTGATATCACCATCTGGTTCATCGTAGGCCCTGACATTTTTCATCTTATCAAATGTCTCGTTCTGGTAAATCTGTACATCAACCATCGAAACACTGATCTGAGGTTTGACAGTATCTACGAATGCTTGCGGAAGTACGATAACTGTTCTTGGTACTGTTGTGATATTACCAGCTTTATCTCTTGCTATGTATTGTATCTCGTTGGTGTTTGGGAAAATGACAGAAAAATCGGTATTGCGTACTTCAACAGTTACGTTTTCTTTTCCCCTGTCATCATCGACATTATAAGCTTTGTCACTTTTCAAATAATCTACAATATGATTTGGATCTTGATAGGTAATAGTTGTTGGGTTCTGCCCGTTAAGAGTAAGAGTTGGAGGAATAGTATCAAGATGAGATTTAAATTCGGCACTTGATGTATCCCAAAGGTTCACTAGGGAATCGTTATTATCATCATTAAAAAACTCAGGGTGATCATAAGTGATTGCACTATCCAGAGGATGGGTATAATCAATCTGACTGCATCCTGTTAGCAAATATGCAAATACGAATATTGAATAAAGAGTAGCTTTTTTCATGGGTACCTCATTTCTTTGCAATAATTGGTATAACTATTGACAATGTAAGGCTGGCAGCACCAGCGCCACCAACACCGTAACAAACATTACGATATAATTTAAATGATTCAATATCATTATGAAGATTATCAATATAGTCCCGCTCATCTTGAACTTCTTTTAAACGGATACCTGGGAAGTTCTGTGGGTTATCGATGCGTTCCTGCCAGGTATTGGTATGAACCTTATACTCTTTAATTTTTTTGTCAATCAGTGTATTGATATAAAAACCGGTTCCTGCTCCGCCGGCAGCAACAATTCCAGAGAACACTCGCCACATAAAAACTGCAGCTTTACCACGTTGCAATTTTGCTTCTTTATCGTTTACGACAACATGGCGCTGTTTTACACCGCATTGTTCATAAATTTTTCGGATATCAGTTCCATAAGTGTTAGTATCAAGTCCCTGAACCAGCTCAGTCGCTCTGGGACAGTTATTGTCACTCAACTCCAGCTTAGCTAAACGGATCGATACTTCCGGATCAGTGTATTTTCGTGCAATAAACAGTGAGTAAGTTTCTTTTGCACGTTGTTTCATTCCTAATGCTTCAAATTTGTAACCGACTTTCGGGAGATAATCCTTATAGGCACTGTTATTTATATGGAACAGGTTTACATAACATTCTGCAGCTTCATCTTCTTTGCCCATTTTTGAGTATACCTCTGCGAGCTGGAGCCAGGCTTCTTCTTTGTCCTGTTGAATGCCAAGGCTGTTTTTAAATGCTTCAACCGCTTTGGCATCGGCTGTTCCAAGATTTTTATAACGTAAGCCGATATCGTAATAGTCGCTCCGATCGATCTTTCTTCCGGCAGCTTCAGCCTTGGAAATATAGGTGGAACTGCTGGACAAATCATTAAGTCCGATGCTTACCAGTGCTAACTGAAAATAGACCTCACCATCCTCACCGCCTGCCGAGAGAACTGACTGGTATTCACTTTTTGCTGCCCGCAGATCACCTTTTGCTTCATAAATTCGAGCCTTTTCTGTTTTGGCAAGTAATGCAATTGGTTGACTCCGCGCAGCTCTTTCTGCCGCATCCAGCGCATCGTTATAACGCAATGCCTGGCGGTACATCGATGCGAGCTGGAGATAAAGAGCCGGATAATCTCTGCCAAACTCATTGATTAAATTATCCATCAATTGAGTGGCTTTTTCAACTTTTCCAGCAAGAGTAAGCACGTTGGCAGCAACCATTTTGGCGAGATAAAAATCACTGCTCTGAGCAATCTTTTCGAATTCCCCGGCAAGGTTGGCTGCTCGTCCCTTTGTATAATTACCCATTGATGCGATCTGGTTACCTAATGTTTCAACCGATTTGGAACTTTTTCCAAGAATTGATGCACCCAGTAGATTCTGAATGTTTTCTGAGAATTTATCCGGAAGTACAGATGTTACTTCGTTCAGGCAGTTAAAGAGACCATCCTCGAAGTTTGCCAGATCAATCTGCTGAATACTTGAAACGAGTTTCTTATTTTCTGCAATTGAATAAAATTCAATATTAAACTTTGCCTGTTTGCCCTGTGGTTCATATTCAACATAGAACAGGTAGGTAGCTCCGAGCTGCTGAGCTGCATCGATATAGCTGGTACGGGAAATTCTTCGTGAAAAATCGCGAAAATATTGCACGTTATTGGCGACACGCTCAATAGGAACAACCTGATATCCCGGAAGGGCATTCAATTTAAAATGAAAGTACGCTTCGGTGATAGAAGCGATATACATTGTCTTAGTTTCTTCAGAGTATGGAGCATACACTGGTCTGCAGACAAGGATTCTCGGTGGACCTGCACGTTTTAACATCGTACTCGTTGAAACGTAGCTGGTTTTGGTAGCTTTTTCCGGTTCATTATAACTGGATTTAGATGAGGAATATGAAGAACTTTCGGATGATGAAGAAGACGAAGATGATGATGCTGATGTCTGTGATGAGTAAGCTGGTGTTGAACTGGAACTTGCACTTGGCTGAGTTGTGGCTTTAGGTTCTGTTTTAACAGGCTGAACCGCCGGGGTTGCTTCTTTAACAGGTGCAGGTGTACTTTTTTGCGTTGTAACTGGTTCACTCTCAGAGGGAGTTTCTGAGCCAAACTCTGGCCAGTCGGATGATTCTGTAGCGAACGGATCATCACTTTGTGCATTCGTTGATGAAACAAACAGGGGTAGAATTAAGCATGTGAAAATGGTACATATTCGAACCATCTTAATTAAGCGCATAATTAAACGATCCTTTGAAAAATTAACATTATCTATCAGTGGTTAGTAACAAACAACTTTCCGCCCGTTCAACATGACCGGGATAAATAGCATCATTCTAATCTCAGAAGTACCTGCTCACAGCGAAATGCTTTATTGATGTGTTCCTGTGACAGTTTTGTCTGGGAAATATAATATATGTGAAAAACACAATTTTTCCATAACGGATTAATATCATAGAAAATATTTCAAAATAGAAGAGAATGCAAAGTAATGAATAGGGGGAATGCGTGAAAAATTGGGTACTGACACCATCATCTCATGATTCAGAATGATGAATCAGTACCCAAAAATTACACTTTGTGTGCGTTATTCCGAAACAATTTTTCTCAAATGCTGATAACCATAATGCATAATCAGCTGATCCAGCAATGCAATCGCTGTGTAGTTTTCCGCAACCGGCCAGATTCTGGCTACAATGGTCGGATCGCGGCGAGTGATCGCTGCAAGTTCAGTATTTGCCCTGGTGTATTTATCGATAGTATTCTGTTTTTTGTCGATCGTTGGTGTTGGCTTCACTGCCAATCTTGCAACAATATCCTGACCAGTTGCAAGTCCACCGGTAATTCCCCCGGCATTGTTACTTTCAAAAACAACCTTATCACCTTCAGAATACATGCGGTCGTTACTCTGGTAACCAGTCATATCTTTCACTCTGAAACCTGCACCGACTTCAACACCTTTTACTGCACCAATTCCAAGCATGCGCCCAAGTTCTGCATCGAGCTTATCGAACACGGGTTCTCCAAGCCCTGTCGGAACACCTCTAGCAACAACCTCGACAACCCCACCTGCAGAATCGCCGGTTGCAGAAATACGATTTACTGCATCAACCATCTCCTGTGCAACATCGACATCAGGACAGTTTACCACGTGATGAACGTTATATTTTTCTTTTATAAGTTTGCCCACCATCTGAGGTGCTTTATCGCGAATCGCATCAATCTCATTTTCAATCTCTGCGAAAATTCTCATTTTTTCCAGATAGCGCATCTCCATCGTTACACGCTTGTTAACATAGACCTGCTGATAGAAGGGGTCATAATCGCATCGCATCTTTTTATATCGGTCAGAGTACTCTTTCACCAGTTTATAATCAATCTCAGGACATTTGACACCTGCCATTTCATGCACGTATGCAAAAACAGAAATGCCACACTTCTCGAGGATTTTTTTCGCTACATATCCGGCTGCGACTATTGCCGAAGTATACCGTCCGCTGAAAATCCCCGCACCAATCGAATCATCATCAGGACCATATTTTACAAAAGAGGCATATGATGCATGGCCGGGGCGTGGCGTGCGGTTGGTGTCCTGGTACTGCTTGATATGAATAAAATGTCTGTCTAAATTAGGGATCAGGATGGTAAATGGTGAACCGTTGGTATGATTGGCGTTCCCGGCATTTTCGATTGTATCAGCTGCATTGATCCCTGTGTAAATGACCGGAAGATCTGGTTCTTTTCTTGGTGATGATAACTCATCTGCACCGGGCTTTCTCAACAGAAGATCGCCGTAAATTTCCTGTTCTGAGATGAGTAGCCCGGAAGGTACACCTTGTAAAAGAGCTGTAAGCCCTTCCTGATATGATCCACCTGAAATTGAAACCTGAAACAGTTTTCCTAAATGGCATCCGAACATGAAAGCTCCTATTTAGTGAGAGGTTAAAAATATGATCTGACCGGATTTTTAGTCTGATTGTATTACACAAAACTTTTAAATATAGATCTGTAAGAGTATAAATGGAGAAAAAAAATACACGACATACGACTTTCGTTGCCGCTATTTACAATCGCGTGATCCTGATGCTGTCCAGAGGATGGCTGTAGTAAGGTAAAATCCGGTAAAATTAAAGAGTTGCAGTTGCAATACAAGTGATGTACCATTAATTCTGGTTCTACATTTCAAGATGGGTGCGAACGGTGAGAAAATTTACTTTGTTAAAAAATGTTTTCCTGATCACGCTTCTGGCAAATGTGGTAATATCCTGTGCCACTTCAAATTGCGGTTTCTCAATTAGTAAACCATATGTTGCATCATGGTTTGATGGAAAGGCAATCGGAGGAAAAGTCATGTGTATCATGCCTGTTTTAAAAAGTAATGGGTACGATTCAACAAGTGACATGAGTGATACATCTCTGCTGAGGATTGTTCATGAAATCAGAAAGGATTTGAATTTCGTTCCATTCAGGCAAAGCATTCGGATAGACAGCTTAAATTCCACAGACAGCCTGATGAAAAGTTTTATAAAAAGTTTATCTGATGGTACGGTATCGGTATTACAGATTGCTGATTCAGCCTGGAAACGTATTGATGCAGATTTACTGGCGTTGGTACGACTCAAGGGGGGACATACGGTTCATACGTTCAGTGGAGAGATTCATAAAAAAATTATGCTTGAAGGTGAAATCTGGGATTGTCGCAAGGGGGAGGCTGTTTTTCGTATTGTTGTGAACGGCATCTGTGTCTCATCCAGGGTGCGTGATGGTGCATTCATTATTAATGGAGTGCGGGAGGTGTTCAGGGAATTGCCACTCAGCTCTCCTGCATACGATACACAAGCCTGGTAAATTGTATATTTCATATGATCGAACAATGTGAAAAAAGTGTAAAAATCGGATTTTCACGAAAACCATCACTGATTTTTGATGAAATTGAACTTTTATGCTGTAAAATGGCTGATGATGGATGGGAGCTGAAGGAAACCTGTATCGAAGACGGGTTGGGGTATGTTCATCTCTTTTTTGAACGCCATCAATAAATTGGGAATATTGCATAAATTGATAAATATTGTATAATAGCAGTAAGGGAGACTAACGATGAAATTTGAGATTGAAAATTGTGGAAAATTTAAGATGATTCATATTTTCGGGAATATTGATACTACTTCAACGACGCAGATATTGGATGAAGAGATTTCTAAAAGTATAGAATCGGGTAATCATCATTTTGTTTTTAATCTGGAAAAAACAACCTATCTGGACAGTGCCGGGATCAGTATTTTTATTCATTGTCTGTGTGATGTACAGGAGAATAACGGATCGGTCTATATCATTGCTGAAGATAATCAGGTTCGTCGTGTATTGGAAATGGTTGGCATAAACCGGCTTATCAAAACATTTAATTCTTCCAAGGATTTTATAAGTGCATTTCCGGTTACTGTATGATTGTATTATTCATTGCAGCATTGTCTGTATTGGATTGACACTCTTTGCAGGGTGTCAACCACCGGGAGTTGTAGTAAATCTTCAATTGTTCGAGACTCACCTTAATTCTGTAAAATTGAATGAGTATCCCGCACTAAAAGTGTATTATGGTGGAGCGTTAAGTGAGATACCACTTAAATCAATCCATGAGCTGAATATCGATCATACAATGGTCATTCAGTATGAAGATGAGCTCTATTATGGTGCCCGGATTGTGCTGAAAGATGGTACCGCAATTCTTCCATCAGAGAAAAATTCAAATTACCAGCCATTTGTTTCCATACAAAATTCTATTTCCGGTAAGCGCGGGAGTGAAACATTCAGGATCGATCTCAAGGATGTATCCAGAATAGCGATTGTACAACGATAATCAGCTTCAGGAGGCCTCTGTTGGGTACGAATAAAAACGCTACAATCCTTCATTCCCATGGTGGACTGAGTGCGGTTTTTGTGATAATAACTGTTCTGGTTGTAGTGATTTTCGCACTCACTGTATTTGTGACAGTTCGTCATATTGCATCTACTTACAAACCATCATCTCAGACAGTTACGAATCTTGTGCGGAAGGGAAAAATCCAGGAAGCTTATGCGTTTGCTGAAAAACTTGATGAAAGTAGTGCAGATCAGATAATCGCAAAAGCAAAAGTACTTATCGCCATGAGTCTGAAAAGTCAGGAACAGGATCGATGGCGCAATTTCGGTCAGAATCCGTCGAACTGGCTCAATGATGACAGCAGTAAGAAAGCAGTAGAGCTGCTTCAGTATGCTTTGCAGATTGATACTTCATCTGCTGAAGCGTATTGTTTGCTCGGGGTAGTACAGAAAGAGATGGGAATGTTTGAGTCGGCAGAGCAGAATCTGCATAAAGCTATTCTTTTAAATAATCCTGAATGTGATTGTTTTCTTGCACTTGCATCACTTTACACTATGCAGAGTAAACTTCCTGATGCCGAACACCTCCTGCAAAGTGCTTCAAACAGGTTTCCTGAAAATGTATCTGTAATGAAAAATCTGGGGCTGCTGTATCGTCATTATCTTCAGATGCCGGATTCCGCAATTGTCTGGATGAATCGGTATTTGTCAAATACCAAACCCGAAGATCGTGCTGCCGGCCCCGTAAAGCAGGAGTTACGGGAACTGCTTCAACGATACCCTGAGTATGCATCCGTAGATACATCAGCGTGGGGGAGAACCAGAAAATTTACTCAGAGAAAAGATACGCCGTTTAATAGATGATTTGTCTAGTAAGGAAAATTCAGATAAAGATGTACTTCCGGTCGCGGCCAATATCTCAAAGTGCCACGTGGTAAATAGTATTCCTGTGGAAAAACTACATCGATACACCCATTGGTTTCAAAATCCGGAGCCAATACTCTGATTCCTCCGCCAAGTCCCGAACCACTCTGAACATTATGTGCTTTTGGATTAAATAGATCATTGGTGGTGTTTCCCACTCTACCGAAATCGGCGATTAGCGCACCGTGAATTCTTATGTCAACAGATTCAAAGCGGTTATCGTATGTGGAAAGGATAGGTATGGTAAGTAATGGAAGGCGAAACAGTGGAAACCGGTATTCGCAGGATATGGTCATTGTGTTGTTACCCTTGAGTGTACTTCCAACAATCGCATTTGCATATCCACGGATACTTTTGGTTCCTCCAAGTCCCAGGTAATGAACTGGTCCGGCGTCGTTATCACGCAAGGTCATTCCCAATCGTGTCGCGATAACATTTTCCTTAAAAAATCCCGGGTGGAACAGGCGAAGTTCAGATGTTGTCTGAAAGTAGGGACTGGTAACCCCTTTGTGGTAAAGGTGATTAAAGCGTACATCTGCATAGAAATACAAACCCTTTGAGGGGTTAAACAGGTGGTTTCTTCTGTCGGTCACCCATCCAGCTGCTGTGTAGAGTTCAAGTGTTTTTATTTGAAGCGTGCTGTCGATCCATTGCTGCTTGTTACGATAGGGAAAAAAGCCGAATGCGATTCTTGAATTATCAAATATATCTTTTCCAATGACCAGTTTACCACTTGCCTGTGTTGTGTTATATCTCTTTACAAGGTCAGGGCTGAAATCCATTGCAAGTGAAGAAGAGAGGTAGAAATCGGAAGGCAGTAACGGCTTTGTCCATGACATTGTCAGGCTTCTCGAATCCCAGAACGAGACTGCGATTTTCGCTTCTTCACCTCTGCCGCCAAAATTACGGTGAGCAAGACTGACATTTACCCGGAACCATAACTCTGTTTCATTATATTTTTTCCAATAATATGATCCGCCGGCATCAGGGACAATATAGAAATGTTCGGTTACAACCACATACAGATGAATGCCATCATTTTTTTTCATGTTGAAAATATTAACTTTTGAAAATAGCTTTGTTCTCAGAAGCCGTTTTTTAGCGGTGGCAATTTTCAGAGAATCAAGTGTATCCCCTTTTTTAATGCGAAGATACATGCGAATCATATTTTCCTTAGAAACTTTATTTCCGTAAATATGAATGTCGGCAATAACGGTACTCTCTGCTGTGACAGAGCTATCGGCAATAACCATACTGTCAGTGACAACCGCAGTTTCTACCTTTTGAAGTGTGTCCTGAGCGAATATCGATGAGCTGTTAAAAAAGATTACTGTTGGTATAAGCAATAACAGATAAATTAATATTAATCTGTATTTTAATAGTGTTAATGGAGTTTTTTTGACAAAAGATGGTTCCAATTTCGCAGGGCAGGTGGTTGCCTCTTTCTCTTCGACCCGGCTCAGTGACCAGACCAGTCCTCTCTCTACTTGTGGAGAAAGAAAGCAAGATGCTGCAGCTTGTTTTTCTTCCCCCTCTCTATTGGAAAATGGAGAGGGGGATTGAGGGGGTGAGGCGATACGCGAATCACTGGGAATTTTCATTAACCGATTAATTAATGATTTAAAATGTATACTCACGAATATTGTTTTTCCATTCAATTAGAATCACCATATAAAAAAAACGGTTAAATCAACTGCGATAATTCGAAACACAACCTCTTTTATTTTATTACTACCTGAACTCTTGAACCCTTGAACCTTTGAACCTTTGAACGACTCTCATTTAGATTATATCATTCAGCGGAAGAACTGTAAGCCGGGTTCTGTCTTTCCCGAAAAATCGGGAGAGGTAGCCATTTATCTGGCCCCGGTAAACCGGAACATTGAGCAACCCACCCGAAGGAACCAGCCGGACAGACTTTCAGTGATACTTTCGCATCACATCTCCTTCTTACTTGGTCTTGCACCGGATAGGGTTTACCAGCCTCCCGGCAGTTTTGATACCGGAAGCGGTGGGCTCTTACCCCGCCATTTCACTTCTCACACCATCCCCGCCAGAAGCGATGATAGAGCGGTCTATTTTCTGTGGCACTTTCCATACCCTTACGGGCTCCCCACTCATCATGAGGTATCCTGTCCTGTGGTGCCCGGACTTTCCTCTGCAGACATACTGTCGTGCAGCGACTACCCGATCTTCCGCTGAATGATATAACCTATTTTACGATCTCACCTGAAACAGATCTCTTTTTAACTAAAAATTCATTCAGTAACATCAGTCCAATTCCAACCGTAACATAAGCATCGGCCAGATTAAAGAAAAATGGCCAGTTTAAGATACCAAATAGTTGTAGATGAATAAAATCTACCACATATCCATACAAAAACGGGTCGATGAGGTTACCGATCGCTCCAGCCCAGAACAGTAGAAATGGCATTAGAAACACAATCGAACGCTTGAGACTGAAACCAATAAAAATTGAGAGGCCGATAAGGATTATAATTCTCACTATAACTAAAGAGTTTTTTGAAACATCATTCATCTTATTGTTCATTATGCCAAAAACCATTCCTCTGTTTTCAGCAAAGCCAAAATCCAGAACACCTTTGATTGCTGTTACCGATGGAGAGTGTTTCAAATTATTCAGAGCCCACTTTTTTGAAAAAAAGTCAGCAGAAAGACCACCTATGGTTATAAGAACAATCAATACATATTTTACTAAATTCTTTTGCATGCGTATTTCTTTTCGATAAAAGTATAGTTACAATGAAAAATTACGTTTTGGTAGCGAAATCATTTACCCAGTAATTAAAAGTGTCATCAAGAGTCTGCTCAAAAGGGATCACCGGGTTCCATCCGGTATGAGATCGTAATTTTGAATTGTCACCAAGGATTTTTGTATTGGTTTTATGCTTCCGGATCTTTTTATCCATGGTTTGAACGGTAATCGCTCGTGGAGATTTCGAAATCAGATAATCAAGTATCCACTTTAATTCATACCCTTTACCACTGGAAACATTATAAACCTCTCCCTTGACACCATGCTCAAGAATCGCAATGTAGGCATCAACGACATCACGAACATCGGTAAAATCAATGATCGCATCAAGATTACCCACAGTGAGCGCCGGATCGGATTTACCCTGCATAATGGAAACCACCTGTTTCGCCCAGTCTGAACATACAAAACGGGGTGACTGTCCGGGACCGGTATGATTAAACGATCGCGTACAGCGTACATCCATCCCATATTGACGAACATATTGCAGACCAATCAGCTCGCCTGCATACTTGGAGATACCATAGAAATTTGTTGGATCAGGCTGCGTTATTTCGCTCAAACAGTCAGAATCGATCGCATCATCATACTCCTTCGATGAGCCAATCAGAAGAACCCTGCACGCGGGGTTGCTCTGCCTGACTGCATCCAGAAGCGATACTGTCCCCATGATGTTAATGTCCAGCGAATTGCGGGGCGAAAGATCTGCTTCCGGAAGATAACTTATCGCTGCAAGATGATACACGGTGCCGGGATTAATTGATGAGATTGTTTCAACCATCGCCCGTGCATCAAGGATGTCACATTGATGATAGTGTACATTCTCGTAGGAGCATTCGTTCCATCGATCAAGACCGTGGACTTCAAACCCCTTCCTGTTCAGGGAATCGGACAACCACTTTCCGACAAATCCCGTAACCCCAGTGATCAGCGTTTTTCGCATCGTTTCTCCAGAAATACCAAAGCTGCATAGTTTTGTAACTTCCTGTAATATATAGGAAATAACAGCAACTTTTTCGCGGTGCGTGATAAAAATATATTATTCGAGAGACTGAGAGTTAATTTGAACTGATATCACTATAATTATTTTAATCCTCATCTGGGGGAAGGGCCTGCGTTGTAACAACGCACCCTCCCCCGCAAAAAGCCAAAAGCCATTTACCATTTTTATTCATTTTTCCACAGAAATGGCATTCGTCTTTTTGACTCCCCACCCGGTACGAAAGGTTTGCCACGATAAATTCTTCCTGTCGTCAGAATTTGTGGTCAAACCTCTCGTAACGCACTCTTTTATGGACTGTTTTTGGGACAAATTACCGCATTTTTACACTAAAAGGAACCAGTTGTTGTAGATAGAAATCATGTACAACAGTGAGATATCAGAGTTACGACTAACCTTTTCTCTCAGTCGCCATGTTTCTTTGTCGCATTGTCATTCAGAATGTTCCTGCCAGTACTTGCTATTTTCGACAAATTGACCTATATTAGCATTGAGATCCCGGTATTAATTCTACAACATTAGAAATACTTATCCGCTCACAACCTGTTGATACGATTTCGGTGAAAAATGTAAAAAATGGCTTTAATATACAAAAACGCAGGAATAGAGTACCTCGAAACGCTTATTGATTTAAGAATTGAGTTTGTAAATGATTTTTGATGCACATTCTGATTTTGGTTTATATGTGTTTAAAGAGAATTGTTGTAAGCAAATAGTAGTTTCTGTTGCATCAGGGCATGAATCAGTATTTGAATTCTATCAGAAATTCAATTTTTATCCCAAAATGACATACTTACAATTAAATGATAAATTTCAAGGAAATGGTTTTGAATAAAGGACTTTCAGACAAAAAGAAGCAGGAATTAGAAGAGTTAATCAACGAATCTGAGGCTGAAGCGAAAAATTATAAGAAAAATTTATTGCCGTTGGGAATAAGTTTTTTACTGGGCGGTGTTATGGCATTATTAGCCTTGCCAATTGTAATCCATGGGGAAGATATTGATAAAGGTACCATTGCTGGGGTGTCAGTTTGCCTTACATCTGGTGTAATTGGTTGTATTGGCGGACCTTTTATGATTTTCAATTATATAAAGTTAAAAAAAGAAGAACAAAAAGACAGGCAGTACGTAAAGCGCTTTGAATAGGACATTTCTTTCAGCTACTATAACATTTATGGCTCTGCAAGCAATACATGCAAATACTTTTCCCACTTTCGATATTCAAGATTCGATATCCGATATTCGATTTTTCCTTTTGAATTTCATCAGTTACTACCTGCGACCACAGATCTACATGGGTATGGGGAAACCAGACGTGTGCCGGACCACCGAACTCGCACTCCCCATACCCGCCGTCAGGTCCATAAGATAAAAAAGACGAATTTACTGCCGGAATATGGGATAGTAGAAAAAACTCCGAAGCCCCCAAAACCCTTTAAACCTATTCAGCCTCCGGGAAAACCTCATTTACATTTTTAAGTAGCAACCTCGCCTTCTGCAGGTAAATACTATTCTGAAGTCTAAGCTGCGGGTACTTATCTATGGGTATACTAATGGCTTGTTCCAGTAATGAAATGTAAAGCTCTTTGTTTTTTGTTTTTGCTGCGACCAGTGTTGCATACAGGACAAACGCAGACACCCGTGAACTGTCACTCAGCTGAATTGCCTTGCTGAAATAATATGCCGCTGTATCGGTGCTGCCACCGAGTGATTTTGGTATGTTTACCGATACGATACCCAGAAGTTCATGCGCCATTCCCTGGTAATATGTGGGATTCATACTGATAATTTTTCGGGTAATTGTAAGTGGTTTTTTTATTCCCATTGCCAGGGACATATCTGATTTGTCAGATCCAATTGCACCAAACCATGCTACTGAAGTCCAGAACAGTGCGTTGGTATCTGATTGAGAGATCCTGGTGATCGTTGAATCGATGTTACTAGTCAGGAATGCTTTTTTCGAGCCGGGTTTCGCAATATCTATACTTTTCAGTGCATATTCCCTTGCGCGCAGAAAGAGCTTCTTTGCTCGCTTCCCGATCGCCTTTTTTTGCACCGGATCACTGATCGTGTCCATCGATGCAGCTACAAAATATTGTGAATAGAGACAGATCAGTTTTGATGTTGCCAGATAAAGAGCGGTATTGGTGCTGTCTTTTTCAATAAGAGATTCGTACAGTTTTATTGTAAAAGGTAGTGCGTCGGCGATGAGTTCAGGATCATCATCACTGGTGAACGTAAAACTGGAACTTCCAGCCAGGGAGTCGGTCAATTTTCTGGTTGTTAACTTTGAGATAGAACATGAAACAATCAGTAGCATACTTACTGTAAGAAGCAGACCTGGAATAGATCGGAACTGTTTATACTTCATTTAAGGATCCTTTAACTCCAAATTGAAACTGGTAGGCTGAAATATACTTTCAGAGGTTCAAAGGTTCAAAGGTTCAAAGGTTCAGAGGTTCAAAGGTTCAGAGGTTCAAAGGTTCAAAGGTTCAAAGGTTCAAAGGTTCAGAGGTTCAAAGGTTCAGAGGTTCAAAGGTTCAGAGGTTCAGAGGTTCAGAGGTTCAGAGGTTCAAAGGTTCAGAGGTTCAAAGG
>JBNKZD010000278.1:0-17228 GCA_050301235.1 Chitinispirillaceae bacterium
TTACTGCAAAAGGAAAGTGCATCATGTCTGCGGCAATAGATATACATGAGAATTTTATCCCTGCAGCATTTAAAAATGCTGCTTAACATTTTGTCTTTTTTGCTACGCAAAAAAGTGAGTAGTCTATAACATAGACTCTAAACATGAATCTCCTTTATTCAGCCCGATATACAGGTAAGCTTTTCCGTCGGTAGAACACCCGGCTTGAATACTATCCCAACGAGTCAAAAGGGTGTCCCCTGGTGTAACTATTTGATTTTTAAAGGGATTTGGAAATCCTATCTCGGTATAACCTGTAGTGACAGGTGTACTATTTAAACAGAACAGAGTTGTGGTAATGTGCAGAATTGTGAGATCCATGATGATTCCTCCAGTGGGATTGGCTTTCAGGTTCCATTCAGGTTTACCAGACTAATATAAATTTATGGATTTACTAAATACAACAGTGGGTTTAAACATCCGAATTCATTAACCACAGAGAACGCAAAGGAGCGCAAAGAGCTACTTAAGATGAAGAAGGATACAGCTCTACTTAAAAAACTTTTATGTTCTTGTTTTCTCTATGTTCATACATTGTACTCACTGCGTTAAAACTTTGCTTAGTGTGGCATAGAATGATGCTTGTAAAATTACTCGGACAAGACTGACAGAAAATATTGAATTTTATTTCCGAAACACCTTAAACCGTACCTCTGCCGTCGCCCCCTCTTCATCCTGAACCGTTAAAACATAGTCATTACTTTTCAGATTGACAGCGATCGAGTGATTATCGATGGTTTCTCCCACAAAAACAGTGTTAAGATACCAGAACAGATGTCCTGAGGGGCGTTGGTAATTAGCTTTCAACACCAGCTTTTCATATTCCCCCTGGTAGTTGCGGGGAATCTGAACTGTGTGGCTATTGAGCGGATACTCGATTTCTATCGTTGAACGTGATGAGACCATTTTACATTGCGGGTTGTGCAGCGGCAGGACATCAAAGTTTCGACCGTATTTTCTATAGATCGCCACCACGGAGGGATCGACAATAGTTTTAACTGTCCAGAGTGTATCAGATGTGTTCCAGCAGCGGGAACAAACTTCATACCTACTGCTTTTACTCGTGCAGATATGCCTGTGAATGGTGCACTGTTTTGTGGTGTATGAGCATTCGGGTATCTCTATTGACTCCCGGACAGGACAATATTCATTTGGTAACAGGCCACTTTCGGAGCAGATTTCAATCTTTTTCAGGTCAATTTCAGGTTTTTCAAACCATGAGGGCTTTTTAGTGTCGGTAACATTTCTAAACAGTGAAAAGAGTAACGGCCCGGCAGATTTGGAACCGCCAAGTAACTGATTCCCTTCACCACTGAAATTACCCACCCAGACACCGATTGTCCACTGCGCATTCACACCAATTGCCCAGGCATCTTTCTGACCGTAACTGGTGCCGGTTTTCCAGGCAACAGGCAACTGTTCGGTGAAATACTGACGATAATATTCAACTTCAGGGCGTTTGACATTGCGGAGCGCTTCAAGTGTCAACCAGGCAGCTCCACGACTGATTATCTGACGAGATTCTCCTGGTGGAGTGTCAAAGTAGAGATGAGTATAACTGCCCGAATTTCCAAGTGTTCGATACAGTGCACATAAGTCCCACAGAGATACTTCAGCCCCCCCAAGAATAAGCGATAACCCATATCCTTCGGCAGTGCGGGTCAGTGATGATACCTCTCCCTGGTTTTTCAGGAAATTGTAGAAATCACTGACTCCATATGCATGAAGCAACCTGACGGCCGGAATATTCAATGACTTGATCAGCATCTCTTCCATAGTGACAAGTCCCCGGAACTGCTGATCGGCATTCATAGGCGCAAAACTTCCATACCAGGTTGGTACATCATGGATCTGCGTTTTCATGGTAAATGGACCGCGATCGAGAGCCTTTGCAACAAGGAATGGTTTTAAGGTACTCCCTGAAGATCGCAGGGCCTGAACGCCATCGACCTGCCCCGATGAAACCGTGTCGAAAAACGATTGTGATCCGATATATGCCCGCACAGCTCCAGTCCTGGTATCTGCAATCAGTACAGCACAGTTGCGGATACCCTCACTTTTAAGGTGTGACTGAAAAGAACGCATGATCGATTCTGCATGTAATTGCATCGAATAGTCAAGTGTCGAGTGGATAACTGTGGCATTACCTGATGAAAACGCGTACCACGCGAAATGGGGCGTTCTAAATGGAATTCTGGATTGTGGCTCGGGAAGTTCTTCAGAGCAGGCGGTTTTAAATGTCAGCGAATCGATAAATTGTCGTTGTAACAATTTACTAAGTAAAAGATTCCGTTTCTTTTTAAGCTGCATTCTCTTGCGTTTTATATTTATCATCGACGGCGCATTGGGAAGTACTGCCAGAAGCGCAGCCTGAGACCAGGTGATCTCCTTTAATGGTGAACCGTAATATCTGTATGATGCACTCTCTATTCCCACCGTATTGCCACCCATCGGGACATGAGCAGCATACAATTTTAAAATTTTGTGTTTTGAAAAGTGAAGAGAATATTTCAGTGCCGTTAGACATTCGATGATTTTACGCAGATAGGTGCGCTTATTCGGGTGTGCTAATCGAACGGTCTGCATGGTTATGGTACTTGCTCCGCGCACCCGATCGTTTTTCTGAATATTCAGAAGGAATGATTGTGCAATAGAAAGAATATCAACTCCCGGATGAGAAAAAAAACGGCGATCTTCCCAGGTGAGAACTGCGCTGATGTATTTCTCCGGAAGAGAATCTGATGAGAGCGGGAACCGGAGCTGCTGATCTTTGGCAAGTGTTACCTGAAGAAGTTCTCCTTTTGAGTCGTAGAGGACTCGGGAGTAGTTTGAGGGGAATGGGGGGGAGGGAGGGATGCAGATATAAAGGAGAATGGGGAAAATGAAAATGAGCAAAGTGGATAGGAGTTTCCTGTATTTAAGCAATAATTTAAACCCTTTCAATCTCTTTTCTCCAATTTCGGTTTGTATAATTGGCCTTTTGATGTGATCTCTTTTAGCCATTCCGGAATGGATGGTCTTTGCTTACTATCCAGTAATTTCAGCCAGTCTTTATCGTTCAATCTATTTTTTGACCAGAATTCGTAATAAGGAAGCACAACACCACGACTGAGAATTTCTATTCCATTCCATGGGTAAAGCACGTAAAGAGCTCTCGGTCTTGATACCCCAATTTCCAGAAATGTGGCGTCTTTTGGATTTGATGAGATATCTACAATACGGGGCGAATCATCGCGTGGGGTCAGAAATGAGTTACCCTTGTATTGCATAATATTTCCGAGTTCTGATCCAAATTCTTTCAAAAATTTATTTTCGATTTCAGTAAATGTGCGTTTTCTTAATTGCTTGTGAGCAAGAAGCTGGATTTCCTTAGTCAAATCAACAAGATGCTCCCAGTCATTTGCGAGTTCATTCTTATTAGTTGCATATACTCCTGTGAAAGGTTTTTCCTTGGGCCTGGATTGGAGCTGAATTTGTATATTCCTCTTTTCCTTTTCAAGTATTGTTAATAAGCTGTCTTTGATAGCGATAGTACTTTTTTTAAACTCATAATCCCAATAGTCAATCATGGTGAGATCCCTGATAAATGTAGCCATAGATATGAGGTATTCATCATGAGATTTATTTTCGGGGCTCATTAAATACTGAATAAAATCTGTGCGTCTACAAAGATCCTGTGATTGTTCAATGCGGTCTATCATTACCAATGGATCGTAATCAAATGTCCCACGTTTTTCAAAGAAACTTGCGGTAACACTGCAAAGATTTGAAAATTGACCCCAGAATTCAGGATTAGGTTCTACAAAGCCGGGAGGAATCATAGTTGCACCAAAATAGGTAACGGATTGTTTCGCGTGAAGCACTGTAGCGTGCTTTAACAATGAGTATCCACTCAAGAAACTATTTACTGATTTTCTTTCCCAGGAATCTTTTGACATAAATGCTGGTGCATCAGGTTCTGGTGGAGAAAGCAGGGTACCGAGAGTTTGTAAATACTGACAATAAATATTATTAAAATCGAAAAAAGATCGAATGCTATCAACAATACGTTTTGGTTTTTTAGAACCCAACGCATCAAGAAAGCTTATTGTATCCTGATAAACAGATAAGAGAGAAGATGGAGAAACAGAGAAACCAGAATCTATCATTCTTTGAAATAGAATCACGTCAGGGGTTTGCAATGTACTTAAGATGCGGAAATGCGGTTCTGGCTTTCCATCATGTGACAGTGGAGCAAACCGGAGTTGGTCATTGATCTCGATTTTTTTATTTTTAGGTAGAGAATAATCATTAGTTGTGAAACGCCAAAATTGTTCTCTGTACTTAGTTATGTCTTCATCATCAAATCGTCCTAAATTACCTTGAATATTCCTCTCTGCATACCTAAGATCCCACGCATCTGTTGCGCCAATAAACTCGGAGTAGTCGGGAAACAGCTTAACCTCGTCATAATGATAATTATAGCCTTGTATTTCATGGAGTGAACTTCCCAAAATGAGTATTGCAAGAAATTCAATGTCATTTTCTATCCTGAAAGGGATTGCTTGCAGCCACGATGAAGCACGGGCGTATCGTTCAAGCTTCTCACTACGATTATAAAATCCTCTCGGTTTAAATCGGGAGTAATCAATAGCTATGAACCCGGGGGCTTGTTCGCCAAGCCATATGGGTTTTTCTACTGCATTAGCTGCAACAATTTTTGTAACTTCTTTTGGGATAACCTTGTCTACAGCTTCTTCACCTGTTTTTACAGAATCGCCAAGCAGCCAGAGTGCTGTACCAATAATTATTTGTCCTCTTTGAATAGCTTCCTTTTCCAACTTTTTATCAGAGAGTTGGGTTCTTTGTTCCGGTAGTGTATCCCAAATCTTTCTAAGTGCTTTAGTAAGTGAATGTGAGTACCTTTTCTCAAGTTCTATTAATGACTCTTCAAGAAGAAGATGATAAGCGTAAAGAACAGCATCTGAAGTGATAAACATTGGAATTTCAGTAAAAAGATATGGCTCAAAAACCTGCTTGTATGCTTCATTTGTGATTAGCAGTTTATTATTTTGTAATTTCTCAATATTACTTGAAGTCAATTGGCATTGGGCCGCTGCAAATTCCTTCCACGAATAATCCCAGGAAGAGTCAGGTAGTTTACCTTCTCTGCTCATCGCTTCCAGTTGTGATTGTAAAAGTGAATCGTTTCTGGCAAAAGTTGCTATTGCAAGTACTTGGATCAAAAAAGTAGCAGTCTTGATTATAATTTTCATACTTTTCTCTTTCTTGAATCGCTATAAATTTGAACAACCAAAGTATTATTGCTCTTCAAGTGATGTATGTGATTTATCTATTGTCCAAACACCAAAACGACAATTGTCATGATAGTGACTAATACCAGTACAAGGCATCCGGTTCCCTTTAAAAACAGCATACAATTTTTCTCAGTTAATTTAACATTGAACAGACGTAGCCAATACCAAAACAAATATTTATTTCGATTCGCATTATAAATCTTCTTTGACAAATCGCCCCAAATAACTATTGAAGATAAAGTCGAAATTACTAACCAATTTATAAGTAGTATGATTATTGGCATTTTCATCTGATCAGCTACCAAGCTTCATATAGTGATTCGCCTACCAGGGAATAAGAGACTCTTTGGTTTAATGCTTTACTACAATAATAAAGGCCCTACAGGTCTTTTTTCAAAAGTTTCAATATTCTCATTCGTTAGCATGGTGATATCGCGAGGTTATGCACTTCTCACATCCCCATCTAACTTTTTACTCCTTCCCCCGTAAGCGGGGGAAGGCTGGGATAGGGGATCATACTATGCAAACATTAACAATAATCAAAATTTCTTAACAGTAAATTTAACCCTCTAAAATCACTCCACCGTAACCTTATCCCCCGCCAATCGCGCAAAATAATCCGGAGAATACATTGCTTCAACTGAAACCGGAGGCAAACGGTACGTTCCTTTAAATGATGGATTGATTTTCGTTACAAAATTTACTGATCCGCTGCCGCGAAGATCAAAGAACCAGTTTACGCGGTCATCACGGATATCCATATAGGTACCATCACTGGCCCCAAAATTTCTGATCCATTGCGGATACTCAAGCCCTTCAAGGCGGTAGTTGATAATCTCCCATCCTGATGGAAACATACTTGATAGAGCAATGTTTTCAACTTTTTCACTTGTCGTACCCTGCACCCGGTATCTGACCCAGAACGGTTCCCCCTGCTTTATATCGGCCAGCGTAATCGGGTTGCCATCGTCATCATAAAAATTTCTTGTAATTTCCATATTTTTACGCTCGGTCTTGATTCTGTCTTCCAGGGGGATCCCTTCCCTTACAAGCGAAATAAACATCGGATCCTTGTTACTAGTCGAAATGGTGAACTCCCTGCCCATTGCATCGTTGAGATCGATTGATGTCTGATTTGTTTTACAGATCATCTTTTCTGTTTTCAAACCCTTGATTGCAAGGGTGAATGGAATATCACCCCCGGTAAGTGGGGACTTCGCATACAATGTTGACAATGAAAGTAACGCTATTGAAGTCTCCTGGGTGGAGTACCATCCCCAGGGGTGGTACTCTTTGGTTACCGACAGTAGCATTTTTCCAGCCATTGCCAGTTCATCCATTTTGATCATGCAATAAGCAATAAGCGCCCGGTCGCGAAGGCCGGAACCAAAGGTCCCACCGGTTTCCCGATAGGTGGTAATTTCAGTTTGAGAACTCTGATATACCTTCTTGGCCACATCTTTCTGTCCCGAAATATAGTAGGCTGCTGCAAGAAGATATCGGGCGAGAGGAGGCATCTCATTGATATAATTTTCACGCATGAGATTCATTGCACCCTGGTCTGGTTTTTCTGCAAGTGCAAGAACAAAGAGCCTGTATGCCTGAAAGCGGTGGTCATTACGGTTGACTTTTTTAGCGTTGCGTACCATCGCTTTAAGCCAGGTATTATAAAGATGAGATGGAATATGATACCCGGCCCGTTTTGCTTCAACCAGGAAATGACCGGCATAGCTTGTCCCCCAGTCACTGTAGTGTGGAGTTGACCAGAATGAACGTGGCCAGTAGGAGAAACCCTGATCATGCATGAGAAAACTTTGTAAACGATTAATTGCAGCGTTGATATTTGTGGTAACTTCCTGATTCTGTATTGAAGTCAACTCGATCAACGATCCGATAGACAATTGCGGGAATGCGCCTGATGTTGTCTGCTCGATACATCCGTAAGGGTAATGGATAAGGTCCTGAACACGCTTGGAGATCTGCATATCCGGAATACGGGAAACAATCAGACGCGCTTTATTGGTGCCGGCGATGCCAAACGAGTCGATCTTCATTGTAACAGGCTTTCCTCCTGTCAGCATTGTATCGGTTACATCGATATAAAATGGATTCGGTGCAGTCAGAGGTAAAGTAATCTTGTCAAAAGCTGTATAGGAACCGGATTTCGCATTGACCTTTATCTCTGCAGCTCCAATGACACTTCCGGTTTTAACTTCAAACATTGAATCTTTTTCGCCAGGCTGTTCGAATTCCAGAGTTAAGGAGGTCGGTCCGACAACCGATAACTCTTTGGAAACATCAATAGAAACTGTCACTTTTCTGATAGCTGAATCAAGGGAAAAGACCGAAACTGGTACGGCGAAAATATCCAGAGGGCGGGACACCCTGGGAACTGTAGGAAGAACGATCAGTTCCTGTTTGACCGGAATGGTTTTTTCAACTGATGTAAAGCTTTTTCCGGAACATCCAATAAGCATCATTCGAACTGACCCGAAGTAATTTGGCATTGTAAATGTATGCGTTTCTGTTTTTCCCGGTTGAATAGTAACAGGGCCGGCAAAAAGCACGACCGGTTTAAAACGCTGTGCACGCTGGTCACCACTTCGCTGCTCGATGCCTTCAGAACCACCGATTGAGAAGAAACGGTCCATGTCCGGAAGCAGCGCCTGAATGATATCATCATAATTATCGGATGTCGCAACTGCAAGGCGGAGTTTCTGGTAGTAAAACGACCATGGATCAGGAGTTTGAAAGTTGGTAAGATCAAGCAGCCCTTCATCGACAATGGCAAGGGTGTAGGATGCTGCCGATTTAGCTTCTGATGAAACCTGGACCGAAAACTCCTGGTTGGGGCGGATCTGCTCCGGTGCCTTAACAGTTAATGGAATATGAGAGGTCGGGTCTTCTACATGTAACGTTTTAACTCCATAAATTCTGATTGGTACATCGTTGCTTGCTTTATGTGGTTGAATAAGACTGATTACCGCATAGCAGTTTGGAACCATTGCATCGGTAACATTGAACGAAACAGTAGTATTTTCTTTTCCGGAGAATGTAACGACCTGCTGTGCCAGAATCCTGTCGGAAACCTCCAGCGTGGCAATTGCCATCCCTGATGGTGGTGTGGGGAAGGACAACTCTACATTGTCACCAGGCGAAAAGATGTTTTTATTACTTGCAATAGTGAGTGTATTACGATCGGGAATCTTTTTCTGATTGGTTGATTCATAGCCCCAGCTCGATGCCCAGAAGAAAATTCCGCTTGAATGCCCTGATGTCTCATCGGTTACTTCGATCAGGTGGTTTCCGCAATCTTCAACTTCAATATCGTAATTCTGCTGTGCATTTGAAGAGAGAAAGGTTTTTTCTTCGACAAGATAGGTTGTATTAAGCCTTCTGAAATCACGATCAGTTCTCCGTGATGAATAATGGTAATCGTACCACCAGTAATTCCGGTTAAAATAGTGGCTGATTTTAATTTTGTGACCGCTGACCGGTTTTCCATTGACATTGATACATGTTACCGGAAGCGAGTATTTTTCACCGGTCCGTGCTTCACCATAGCGAAAAACAGGTTTGATCCCGACAAATCCGCTGTAAGGAACAACGGTAAAACGCTTACTTTGACGGGTAAAACCACCTCCGGGTTCATATACTGTTGCAATTGCATTGCCACTTATCAGCGATGGAATCTTTGAATCCTGCGGTAATTCTGCAGAAAACTCCCGATTGCCATCGTCGTCAAGAGATCCCTCAAAACCATTTACCTTTTGTTCTGAAAAGGAGAGCATCGGATGCTTAAAAATGTACTCCGGCCATGTTGGTGGAGAAAACTCTCTGGACTCAAAAAGTATGTCAAGTTTGGCTTCACAATTTGAAGCTGGTGTTCCAAAGAGATATTTAGCGTTTACTGAACCGGAAACGGTTTGAACCGCTTTCACTGTATCGGGAATATCGATTTTAACTTTAAAACGGTTGGGCTTGACCATTTCGATTTTAAGGGTATGATACACTTTCTTTCCACCAATTTCAATCTCGGCACGCCAGTCGCCGGTTGGATCACCGGTCTCGGTTGGAATGGCAAAATGCACCAGACCATTAGCACCGCATTTATCCTTCTGTTCGAACTTTTTCTGATCCTGTGGATTGTAAACCGAGATCAGAACTGGCTGGTCAGCAGCCGGGTTTTCCCGTGAATTACGGATAATACACGAGAGGTGGACCGTATCTCCGGGACGGTGTACTCCACGGTCTGTGTAAGTAAACACGTTGAGTCCGCCCTCACCTTCCTCTGCTCCGCCAACATCAAAGGTATTCATCTCCCAGCTTGAGTGAGAGATCTGGTACAGCGCAAGGCTGTTTTCACCATCACCCCTGATATAACTGGCTTCCCCGGTATTGGTGAAAACCAGATGTCCCTGACCGTTTGATGTCTGTTTTTCCAGAAGCTGATTCTGAAAGGTATACAAGCCAAGCGACACCCCCGATGCCGGCTTTGCATCGACAATATTGGTTGCAAAGACATGAATACCATCACGTGCTTTTTTACAGGTGAGCGCGATATCGGTTGCCAGAAGTACCTTATTATACGTGCCATTACGGTAGTAGTACCCATCTCTGCAGGGATTGGAGTAATAATCATCACTGTCATAATAGAGATTTCCTGCTGTTACCTGGTTGCGTTCGGTGACACAGGTACCGCAGAGATCAGATTTGTCAAATTTCAATGTTATAACGTATGCACTGTTACGTTTTCCTTTGAACAAGGTAGAAAGATCCAGTTCTGATTTTACCCACTTGTTTGTTTCGGTTGTGATTGAAAGATCTTTGGTGTAAATCGATTTTCCAACCCGGTCAAGATCCTGAAAACCACTGTTCCCACCGTAGTATTCCTCACTTTCATAATCGTATTCGGAATAGCTGTTGTTTGAAGAGTTGTTGCGGACATCAAGAACATTACGTTGAACAAAAAAGCCCATATTGTTGTTGAATATCTCGATTACATCGATGTGAACTTCAGAAATATTAACCGATTTAAATTGCAGCTTATAATTATTGGATGATGGAAGTATGATACCGTCAGAGATCCACTGAAGTTCCGGCTTGAGATTTGAGAACTGGAATGTTGTCTGATACTCTGCGGCAAGAGTTGTATTCAGTGCACTGGGAAACCCTTTTTTTATTGAAATTGAGTATTCTGCACCAGGAAGGAAGTTGCCCTTAACTTTGAGGTATTTGTTTTCGATTGCCACAGTATAATCGATTTCAGGCGTGATTGTAATATACCCCGATAGATCCATGTCGGTTTTGACCGGATCGGTAAATCTGAAACCGTAAACCCGCAGCTGTGCATCGGGTTCACTCATATCCATATGTGCCAGCACTTTGAATAGATTACTTTCGGGAATATATACCTCTTTTTTCCACTCCTCACCTCCAACGGTATATTTTTTCGGAAGAGAAAAAGTGATCATATACCCTTTTGCACCACGTTTTAACGGTTGAGTAATAAGTGTCAAATCTGCAGATGTTGCTTCAGAAGAAGTCAGAGAAAAGGTTACGTTTCCTTTGGGTCCTTTGCATTTCAGCTCTCTTGATACTGCAACAGGATCGACTTTCTGTGCAAATGTAAGTGTTCCTTTAAATCGAACCATATCTTTCCCCGAAGAGTCCGGGACAATGTCACCTTGAAAGCCGATTATCTCCTGCTCGGCAGTTTTAAACGAAAAGGAGAAATCGTTTACTTTTCTTTTTGAGCCGAATGCTACAGTACCTTTAATTGTAGCCTCAAAAGAGACACCTGCAGGAAGAACATCAGCTGGTTGAAAACGAAGACGACGGGTACCAACCCATGAAGCCCGCCCCTTGATCGCGGGTTTGAATTCAAACGGACTCTTATCCATCATTACACCACTGAGATGCTCCGGTACCACCGGTTCACGAAACTCAACTTCAATGGGAGCGTTCACCGAAAGTGGTGATGGCGGGGTCTGAATGATTGCCTGATTGAGATCGAGAGGAGCTCCGACCAGTTCTGAAACCGTTTCGGGGACATTTGACTGATACTCGGATGATTTTTTCGAACAACCAATGAGGGTAGCCAGAGAAACAGCCAGGACAATTTTGATAATGGAAGGGGACACAGGAACCTCCGGAAAATATTGAGAAGCACATTTAAGATTATAAGAATATAGTCAACTGGAGGGGGAAAAACAAGTCAGGGGAATTATATAACTTTAAGGTTCTCCCAGATTAATATTTTTTATCTGGACGCCGGAGGCGATTTGGTGGGGCCGTGTTCCTTCGTAGCAGCGGTCAAGGTTCGGTTTGCCCGCACCTTGAGGTCTTTGGTGTCGTCGGAGGGGGTGAAATGAATTGTGATCACCCATCCGATTTCGCAAGTTTCTCGATCGCCTCTCTCCCTAACCCTCTCTCCACTTCGTAGAGAAAGGGGCCAAACGCATTTATTCTTTTTCTTCCCCCTCTACATTACAATGGAGAGGGGGACTGAGGAGGTGAGGCGACGTGAATATTGCGAATTTTACTTTTTCATCGATGGCTTATACACTCTCAAAATCACACTCGAATTGCCATTCACCGGTTTCTGTAGATCGCTTTGTCCGAGCAGGGTAAATATTCGATTGTTTACATAGATCGCAGGCGACACATTGCCAGTTGTCAGAACTGTCCTGCTAACATTGTTATTGTATGCGACAGCAGTTCTTGATGGTAATGGAACAATGGCAACCGCAGGCCCACCTTTTCTTTTTGAGAAAGCCCATTTGGCAAGCAGTGGATTATGGTTGGCATTTAACCGTGAATCTTCGTGATTTGCACGGTTAATCAATTGAAAAATATAATTGGCACCGGCATCTACAGCCTTGGATACAGAGTCGTAAGACGGCTTTGCGTTTTTGAATAAAATGTCTTCAGGTTTGGTACCTTTTTGAATCTCACTCTTCCAGGCGGCAGGCGAGTTGACCACCATATCGCAGGTAATCTTCAATACGGGTTTTTGAATTTTTATCAGAGCATCAGACATTCGGGTAAGTGCTCCACCGTTATTATCATTAGATCCATGGTGATGCCAGATAGGTGTTTTTGAAATAACTTCAATCTGTGCTTCAGCGCCCCCGGCTGCCACGGGACATGCAGCTGCCCAGTAATCAGGTAAAAACTGTATCATATGGTAGGTTCCGGCTCCACCAATAGAAAATCCCCCGATTACAAAGCGGTTGGTATCCAGGGAGTACTGTTTCTTTAAATCTTCAATAGCTTCAATAACTGCCTTAGCTTCTGCAGACAAGGATGATCCCCCGCCCATCATTCCACCCCATGAACCACCAGGACAACCGGGTGCCATAAAAAAATGTGGTACTGCCGCCTGAACATCATCATCGATCCAGGGATGTGCCTGGTCGTTGTTGTCTACCTGATACTTGTAATCGCTTCCTGCTCCGTGCAAGGATACAACCAGAGGGTACTTCTGAGACGGATTGTAGTCTTTAGGGATAAATAAAAGGTACTTGAGTGTGGTCCCCGATGATGTTCTGAAAGATAGATCTTTCATCAAATCGCTATCTTTACCCTGAACAAAAGTAATGGTACATGTGGTTATAAGTAACAGGTAGGTCAGAACTTTCATACAATTCCCCTTTGATTAAATGTTGAAAAATCTTAAACCAATGTTCGAAATCGTTTTCGTGATGGTAGTTATGAACGGTTTTTATGTAATAACATGCCCTGCTGATGTATCAGCTTGTTAGAAATGATGGCTAAACTCAGACTGGTGTCCCCTTTTGGGCACAAATTTTTGATATTTCCGTAACTGAGATATGTATGTAATATAAATAGCTTTTGGTGTTTTTTCCTGAAGTTGTTAATTCCTCGCTATCAGGAGAGCACAGCATTAGCTTGCTGCAGTATCGGATATTCAGAAAGTTGTAGTTTAACTGGTGATCTAGTCAGGATTTTTGAATTTAATTAAAAACAAGTTGGAGACTTTCACATGTGCCCGAAGCAGGATTCAGGTAAAAACTCTATCCATAATAAATTGATTATATGTTATATAACACATAATTTGCATTTTAACATAGCAAATGTAATAATTCAAATACCATGTTAAATAGGAATTCAAATGTTATGTGAAATAGGAAACTGAGATGAAAGATGATGCTGTTATCGACAATTTGAAAAAGTATATAAAAGAAACGTTAAAAATAGAATTAGAAATAACACCCTGGAATGGTTCTGAAGGATTACCTTTTATTTTAAGAAATAATTATAATTTTTATGTTGCAGAGATTTTCAATCACTCATACTTATTATTAGTTGCACAAAAAAATAAAAAACAAACTCCCACAATTATAGACAAACAGATAATGTTATTGGTGAAAAATGGGGAAATGACATAATCTACGTTGATGAATCGGTAACATCATATAACCGACAGAGATTAATTGAGCATAATGTTTCGTTTGTCATCCCAAGGAATCAGATGTTTCTACCAATGTTAGGAATAGATTTAAGGGAACATTTTAAAAGCATACGCTCGGTAAAAGAGAAAAAATTAAATCCATCTACGCAAGCAGTACTTATTAATCATCTAATAAATGGTCACCAAACAGCCTATTCTCAAACAGATCTTGCAATGAAACTTAACTATACCAATATGACCATTAACCGAGCATTTTATGAATTGGAGTCATCAGAATTAGCAAAAGTTTTTTCACAGGGAAGAGAAAAGATGCTTCGTTTTGAAGATTCAAAAAAGGAATTGTGGGATAAAGCAAAAAGACTTTTAAGGAGTCCTGTAAAAAATAAACTATTTATAGAATCAAAAAACTTCAGACAATATTTTCTGAAGGCAGGACAGACTGCTTTAGCTCATTATTCTATGATTTCTGAGCCGAATCATCAAATTTTTGCAATAAGTGCAGAGCAGTTAAAGGTTACCGAGAACTTTGCGGAATTAGAATATATCGAAGAAAATTCAATAGAACTTGAGATATGGACATAATCACCACACTTATTTTCCGATAATGGATTTGTTGACAGAGTTTCATTGTATTGTAGCATGATGTATGATAAAGATGAGAGAATAGATTCAGCCTTAGAAGAGATGATGGAGAAAATCAAATGGTAAAAGGGCTTGAAATTTTCAGTGAACATTTTAAAGGATACACTGATAATTACATAATTATTGGAGGAGTAGCAGCATCAATATCAATGGAAAAATTCGGTGCTTCATTCCGAACTACAAAAGATATCGATATAGTATTAACAATTGAAATACTAAATAAAGAATTTGCAGAAGTTTTTTGGGATTTTATACGGAAGGGTAAATATCAGAATCAATAAAAAAGCAGTGGAAAAAGGTTATTTTATCGGTTTACAGAACCAGAAGATCCGACATACCCATTTATGATTGAATTTTTTTCAAGAATCCCCGATGCACTAAATATTAAAGGTGATAGCCATTTAACTCCGATTCCTATAGATGATGAGATCTCAAGTTTGTCGGCAATCATATTAGAAAATGATTATTATGATTTCATACAAGAAGGAAAAATAGTAGTGGATGAAATCCCCATATTAAGACCAGAATATATTATACCACTTAAAGCAAAAGCATGGTTAGATTTAAATGCACGCGTAAATGAAGGTGGACACGTTGATAGTAAAGATATTAAAAAACACAAGAATGACATATTCAGATTATTTCAGATTATTGACATTGGATCCCGTATAACTTTAAAACAATCAATACTTGAACACGTTAAAGAATTTTTTGTAAAAATAAATACGGAAGGATCTGTTGATTTAAAGGCATTAGGAATAAGTGATGTATCTTTAGAAAGGGTAACTATTCAGGTTCTTTGAAATCTACATATTGGGCTTATTTTTGATCTGACCCCCATAGGTTGACACATAATACTAGACAAGACCCCTGTCACAATAGTATCTTAATTGGACAATTACTTTGTATGGAAAACGGTTGTCCTTATGATACCTAAACTTACTAAAGAACAATTCAGGCATGTGTACGATCAAGGGTTTGATGCAACCTACGCGCTTTTTGATGCTCTTCAGCAGGCAATTGAAACATTGGAAAAGCGAGTGGCTCATCTTGAATCCATAGTGGCTAAAGATAGTCATAATAGCAGTAAGCCACCTTCTACCAATGGATTCAAACGACCACCCAAGAGCTTGAGACAAAAAAGTGGTAAAAAAGTTGGAGGACAAAAAGGGCATGAAGGAACAACATTGAAACAGGTTGATAATCCTGACCATACAAATATTCATCGTCCTGTTGGGAAATGCACTTGTGGACGATGCCTTGATGATGCAACTGTTATAGATTCCGCCAAACGGCAGGTTTTTGATATTCCAGAAATAAAAGTTGAAGTTACAGAGCATCAAATTCTGACAACTGTATGTTAGTGCGGCAAGATACATAAAGCAGAATTCCCATATGGCATAAATGCCTCTGTTCAATATGGCAAGGGCATTAAAGCGCTTGCTACTTACTTTATTATTCAACAATTGTTGCCGATTCAGAGGACTCAGCAAATATTTAAAGAAGTTCTTGGTATCGAATTGAGCCAGGCAACGTTGCAATCGTATACTGTTGAAGGATATGAGGGACTTGAAACAACCACAACAGGAATTGAAGATAAACTTGTCGCCTCAGCGACAGCACATGCTGATGAAACCGGTTGTGATGTGAATAGCGAGCTTTGGTGGATTCATTCTCTGAGCAATCTTATGTATACGTGGTACTTTTGTGAGCCTTATCGCGGTAAAGACGCGACACATGTTGCTGCTGTGATTAACCGTTTTGGTGGAAGATTGATACATGATGGATGGAAGTCTTATTTGCACTATGTCTGTCAGCATGCATTGTGCAATGCACACCACCTTCGCGAATTGATATTTATTGATGAGCACCTTAAGGAACCATGGGCTCTTAAAATGAAAAAGCTTCTCCTTCAAATAAAGGATTCCGTCGATGATGCACGTCAAAAAAACGAACAGCAGCTTACAGATAAACTTTTGAAAAAGTATCGGAAATTGTACCGAAGTATCATACGGGAGGGATATGCAATACAACCTTTGCCCAAAGAACGAAAGAAGGGGCAGCGCGGAAGAATAAAACAACCGCCAGGAAAAAATTTGCTTGATCGTTTGGATAGACATATTGATGAGGTACTTGCTTTCATGTACGATTTTACTGTACCATTCACTAATAATCTGGCCGAAAGAGATTTGAGAATGGTCAAAGTAAAATTGAAAGTATCTGGATGCTTTAGAACTCAAAAAGGTGCGCAAGTATTCTGTAGAATACGTGAATATTTATCAACATTGAGAAAACAGAATCTAAACATTATGGAATATTTGAAAAAAGTTTTTGATCCTTACGTCAACTTCGGATATTTGTTACCTGAATAGTTACTAGAAAGGATTATTTCCAGAAAATGTTTACGGAGTATAATTTACAATACGGATTTCTGATAGTGTGAATTGGAATAACAAACTAACACGGTTTGTTGGTACAAAAAAATAAAATAATCAAATCCTGATTTTCGGGAAATGTACGGGCCACACTGTGCAATAATGCCTCCCCTACAGGGATGTTATTCTCTCTATTTTCCAGATACTACAATAATATAACCCCTCCAGGGTTAAAATGTTCCAATGATTACAACCAACTCATCGTGCCTGTAGGGCACCAATTATTGTAGCAAGCAAGTAATCGCTTGAGCAACACACGAAGTGCACAGTCCCGCAGCATTTATACTTCAAGAGGTATAAATAAACGGGAGAGTTTTTTCTGTGGTATTAGTGAACAGATGGGTAAAGCGGTTTCTTTTCAGGGAGTTTCCCACCGTT